>JBJSXS010000825.1:0-4160 GCA_046086545.1 Gemmata sp. | reverse complement strand
AAGAAACACTTGGTGTCTTGTGTTTGGGTGGGTGGAGTAAAAAAAACCCGTGGCCCACGGCGACGTTCACCCGGCCGACGCTCCCAAGGTTTAGTTCTCGCCGATCATCTTGCGGAACTCCGTCTCGTCGATGATTTTGATGCCGAGCGCCTTCGCCTTATCGAGCTTGCCGCCCGAGTCGGCGCCGAGCAGGAGAAAGTCGGTCTTCTTCGACACGCTCCCGGCCGGTTTGCCGCCGTACTTCTTGATGACGTCTTCGATCTCGTTGCGCTTGTAGTTCACCAGCGTACCGGTGACCACGAGCGTCTTGCCCTCCAGAGGCAGCCCGCCGACCGGCACCGCGCGCTGATCCTGCGTCATCTTCACGCCGTGCGACTTCAGGTCCGCGATGAGCGTCTGTCCGTTCTCGTGGTCGAGGAACGCGCGCAGGTACTTCACGCGCTCCGGCCCCCAGCCCTCGGTGCGGGCGAGCTGGTCCGGGGTGGCCGCGACGATGAGGTCGATGTCCGGGAACTGCTCCGCGAGCCGCTCGGCCATTTCTTCGCCGACACGGAAGATCGCCAGCCCCGCGAGCAAGCGTGCCAGGCCGCGCGCCTTGCTCCCGGCGATGCCGTCGAGCAGCTTTTGCGCCTTCTTGTCCTTGAACCCGTCGAGCGCCAGCAGTTGTTCTTTGGTGAGCGTGTACAGGTCGGGGATGGCCTTCACCAGCCCGGACTCGACGAGCTGAATCGCGACCTCGCGGCCGAGCCCGTCGATGTCCATGCGCTCCTTGCGGGCGTAGCCTTCGAGCCGCTTCCACATGCCCCCCGCGCACGCCTCTGGGTTGCTGCACACGAAGTTGTAGCTGTTCGCGGTGTCTTTCTTGATCACCGGCGCGCCGCACTCCGGGCAGTTCTCCGGCCACTTGACGACCTGCTCCGTGCCAGTGCGGGCCGCCTTGAGGACGTCCACCACCTGCGGGATGATCTCGCCCTTCTTCTCCACCACCACGGTGTCGCCGATGCGAACGTCCCTCTCCGCGACCCACGACGCGTTGTGCATACTGGCGTGCGTCACCGTGGTGCCCGCGAGTTCCACCGGCGGGTCGAAGGTGGCAACGGGCGTGAGTTCGCCGAACTTGCCGATGTGGAACACCACGTCCCCGAGCTTCGTCGTGCCCTTCTCCGGGTCGAACTTGTACGCCTTGGCCCACTTCGGCACTTTCGCGGTGTAGCCGACGGTCTCCCGCTGCGCCCAGTCGTTCACCTTGATGACGATGCCGTCGGTGTCGTACGGGAGCTCTTTCCGCTTCTTGTCCCACTCCCGGCAGTACGCGATCACCTCGTCGATGCCGGCGCAGAGGCGCTCGTGCGGGTTCACCGGGAACCCGAGCCCCTTGAGCGTCGCGAGCAGCTCGGATTGCTTGGTGATTGTCAGCCCGTCGATGACGCCGGCGCCGTAGGCGAAGATCGCCATCTTGCGCTTCGCGCACTCCTTCGGGTCGAGCAGCTTGAGGGTGCCGGCGGTGAGGTTCCGCGTGTTCTTGTACGGCTCCTGCCCGTTCCTCGCCTGCTCGCCGTTGATGCGCGCGAGCTCCTGTTTCGTCATGTAGACCTCGCCGCGCACCTCGAACGTCTCCGGCGGCTCGTCCGTGTTCAGTTTCAGCGGGATCGCGGAGACGGTCTTCACGTTGTGGGTCACGTCGTCGCCCACGTCGCCCTTGCCGCGGGTGGCGGCGAACGCGAGGTGCCCGTTCTCGTAGGTGACCGCCAGCGACACGCCGTCGATCTTCAGTTCGGCGACGTACTCGACCACCGCCCTGGGGCCGACCGCCTTGCGCACGTCGGCGTCGAACTTGCGCAGGTCGGCCTCGTCGTAGCTGTTCTCGATGCTGAGCATCGGAACCTTGTGCGCGACCTGCTTGAACCCGGGGATGGGCGCCCCGCCGACGCGCTGCGTCGGGCTGTCGGGCGTCACCAGCTCCGGGTGCGCCTTCTCGATGTCGGTGAGCTCTTGCAGCAGTCGGTCGAAGTCGCGGTCGGAGATGACCGGGTTCGCCTCGACGTAGTAGAGGTGGTTGTGCCGGTCGATCTCTTTTCGCAGTTTGGTCGCGCGCGCAGCGGGCGCAGCGGCGATCTCGGCCACGGCGTTCCCTCCGGTGGGGTCAGGAGAGGATTGTCCCGCAAAACGGCGCGAAGGGCAAGGTTGGCAGCGGCGCGCCCCGCTCGGTTACCGGCGGAAGTGCCGGGTGCCGAACTGCCCGAGCACCGGGTTGTACACCGCGTCGGTGTGCCGCGCCTTGTGGGTGAGCGGGTTCGCGAAGTGGCTCTTGCGCTCGACCGACCCGACCACCGGGTGCACCCGCGTCACCACGGGAAGCGCGGCCCCGGTGCGCGAATCGACGCTGACGGTGCGGGCCGACAGCTTGTGCGGAGGCGGGGCCGCCGGCGACAGGGTGACGCCGGCGAACGAGTCCGCGCTCGCGGTGCCCGCGGCGACGAGCAGGACGGCCGCGGTGAGAACGCCCTTCATGGCGAGAACCTCCGGTGTGAGAACTTCCCCAGCCCGGCTATCTTCGGCCGGGGCAGGGCACCGGGAGGAACCGCTTTCGCGCGAAGGCCGCGCGAAGCCGCGCCGCGACTGGCGGTCGCGCCGGCTGGCGCGGTCGGTCGGCGCTACGCCACCCAGTTGGCGTCGGTCGCGGCGAAGCTCACCAGCTCGTCCGGCCTGAACCACAGTGCCACCTCCAGCGCCGCGTTCTCGACGCTGTCGCTGCCGTGGACCAGGTTGTTCTGCACGGACAGGGCGAAGTCGCCCCGGATGGTGCCCGGCGGGGACTTCGCGCCGTCGGTCATGCCCATCAGGGTGCGGCACACGGCCACCGCCTCGCGCCCTTCCCACACGAGGGCCACCGTCGGACCGCTGGTGAGGAACGACAGCAGGCTCTCGTAGAACGGCTTGCCCTTGTGGACCGCGTAGTGCTTCTCGGCCAACTCGCGGGTCACCTGCACCAGCTTCAAGCCGGCCAGGCGTAACCCCTTGCGCTCGAACCGCTCGATGATTTCGCCGACCAGCCGGCGCTGCACGGCGTCCGGTTTCAACAGGATGAGGGTGCGCTGCACGGCGGGTGTTCCTTGCGGGGTGGTTGTGCGGGAGGCCCGTCCCGGTCATGGTGCGGAACGGGGGACGGTTCGTCCACCGCGGCGCGCACTCGCGGTGTACGGCCGCACGCGAGCGCGGTACTACGCTCCAATCGTTTGGCCCATCGGGGAACCGCGGCGCATGACCATCACCACGCACAGCCACAACCTCGTGCTGCCGTCGGACGCGAACCACTACGGCACGCTGTGCGCGGGCGCGATGCCGCGCCTCTTGCTGGAAGCCGGGTACCCGACCGCGTGGAAGCACGTCGGCCCCGAAGCGAATCCGGTGCTCGCCGGGTGCTGAACATGGAGTGCCTGCGCCCCGGCCGGTGGGCGTGGTGGCCGAGATCCAGGGGGCCGTGCTGCACCGCGCCACCGCGCATCTGGTCCGCGGGCTGGTGGGCGCCCCGTGGGACGACGGCGGCGCGTGGGCGGAGGCGCTGTTCGGGTTCGCGCAGGCGCGCCCGGACGGCAAGCTCACGCAGTTCCCCGACAGGCTGCCCCCGGTCGGCACGCCCGCGGGCGAGGCGCGGGCGCGCCTCGAATAGCGCATGAACGAGCTGCTGAAACTCCGGTCGTAGCGGCCCGCCGCTCGCGGCCCCGCGGGGCCACATCACTTCCCCATCTTGCGCCGGAAGAAGTCCATCGTGCGCGCGAGGCCCGCGTCGCGCCCCACCTGCGGCTCCCACCCGAGCAGTCGCCGCGCGCGGGTGATGTCCGGCTGGCGCACCTTCGGGTCGTCCTGCGGCAGCGGGCGGAACACGATCTCGCTCGTACTCCCGGCCAGTTTTCTGATCTCCTCGGCGAACTCCAGGATGGTGACCTCCGCCGGGTTGCCCAGGTTCACCGGGTCGTGAAAGTCCAGGGGCAACAGTCGCCAGACGCCCTCCACGAGGTCGGACACGTACTGGAAGCTCCGCGTCTGGTCGCCCTTGCCGTACACCGTGATCGGCTCGCCCCGGAGCGCCTGGTACATGAAGTTGGGCAGCACGCGCCCGTCGTTCAGCCTCATGCGCTCCCCGTAGGTGTTGAAGATGC
>JBJSXS010000824.1:0-11613 GCA_046086545.1 Gemmata sp. | reverse complement strand
CGCCGAACAGCACCACCGGCCGTGTGTGCGTCTGTAAGGCGGCGCGAGCCCCGTTCACCCACAACTCGGTAGGAACGGCGTCGCGCGCCGATACGGCCGCGACCGTCGCCGCGCCGACGGCGGCCGTACCCACGTCCACCGGTGCCGCGCCCAGCACCCTCGGCGGGCGGGCGTACCGCACGTTGACGAAGTTGGCCGACCGCGCTTGCTTACGGTCGTCGTCGTACCGGACGACGTACCCGATCTGGTTCTCGCCCGGGAACAGCGTGACCTCGGCGTCCCACCGGGCCCGGGCCGGGTCAACGGTCGGTGCGAACTCGCGCGCCTGACCTGTCCTCGGGCTGATGACCAGCACCCGTAACGCGAACTCCCTGTTGCCGACGACTTTCACCGCGCCGGACACCTTCAACTCGGGCGCGGTGACCAGCGCCGGCGGAACGGCCACGCTCGCATCGGGCCGTCCGTCGAACCGGACCGCCAGCGCGTCGGTGGCGTACACACTGTCTTTCGACTTCGCCCGCACTTGTAGGGTCAACGTGTCCCCCGTCAGCGGCAGCGCCACGCTCCGCGTTTCGGCGCCATTTGCGTCGAGTGCTCCGCCGACCCAGTTCGCGTCGCCGATCTTCCACTCGAACGCCCCAACGGGGTTCGGTCCCGCGACGGTCGCGGACACGGTGACCGTTGGCACGCTGACGACATGGGGAAGGGCAGCGTTGATTCGCGGGTCGTGCTCGGTGCGCAAGAGCAGTCGGACGCGGGGCGGGTCGACGGCGACCGGCACCGGGACGAACTCGCGCGGCGGCGGAGCGAACGCAACCTTCGGGGGGTCCACGGTCTTCGGGGGCGGTTCGACCGCTTTGGGCGCCACGGCGACCCTCGCAAGGCGCCGCTCGATGCGCAGCGCGACCGCGGCGGATTCTAAATCCGGGGACACGTCCGGCCCGCGATTGGTCGCCGTGACGAGGATGCCGCTCACGCCCGGCCGCACCGGTACCCTGCTCGGTGCGAACGTGCCGTCGGGCTTGCGTACCAGACGCACCGGCCCGCCGGGCAACCCGGTGAGCAGCACGTCGGCGCCGTCTGGGTTGTTCGGCACCGCCGCGGTCGCGCTGAACTCGACCTCTTCATTTTCGGTCACAACCACTGCGCCGGGGGCGCGCGGGTTCCCGTCCACACCCACGACCAGGACCGGCGGCGGCGGGACGTACCACACGTCGGCCGTGATCTCGTCCACCGGTTGCGCGTCGGCTTTCGGCAGCACCCGGATCTGCACCTTGTGCTCGCCCCGTCTCCAGTCGTGCTTGCTGAGGTCCAGGTCGCGCAGCCCGGCGCCGAACGGCTCGACGCGCCACTCGGAGGCGCCCGCCGGCCCGACGACGCGCCACTGAAGGGCGACGCGGTCGCGGTCGAGCGCGCCGTCGGGGTCATCGAGGGTGACGTTCAGGCCGGCTATCGGTGTGCGGGTGACGCGGCGCCCGTCGCGCAGGCGCGGCGCGTCGAACTCGGCGACCGCCCGCGCCGGGCGCGGAACTGGGAGCTGCGCGAGTGCGGCGTTGTAGTCGGCCGTCGTGAGCAACAAGCGCAGGAAGTCGCGCTTGTAGAACAGCTTCCGGTACTGGACCGCGCCCGCGAACGTGGTCGGGCGGGCCGGGTCGCCGGTCGCGGTCAGCCACCCGATGCGGGCCTCGGCGGCCTCGCTGTTCGCGTCGTACGGGCCGCTCGTGGTCCAACCGACCCAGTCGCGCTTGCCGTCCTTCGGGGCGGGATCGGGATCGACCCAGAGGGTGAACAGCGGGTGCCGGAACCCGGTGTGCGTGCCGACCACGACCGCGACCGGCGCGGCCTTGCCCTTCACCTTGATGAGCGCCTCGTCGCCCACGTTCATCGCGCGGACCGCGTCGCGGAAGTCGGCGGTCGTCTTGACGGCCTTCGGCACGCCCTTGCCGACCGCGACGGACTCGAGCACGTCGCCCTTCGCGAGCTTCGCCGCCACCGGCGCACCGGCGCGCACGGATTCGACGACAACCTCGCCGCCGACCGGAGTGATCAACAAGCCCTCGATACCGGAAATCTTCTTGCCGACGTTCTTCATTGACCAGACCGTTACGGTGCCGTCGTCGCCGGCGCCCGCGAGCAGCGCGCGGGCCTTCGAGAACGTCAGCGCGGTGACCGGCAGCGTCGGGCCGCCAAGTTTGTACACGGGCTTCGCGGTGGTCGCGTCGTACAGGGTGACGCGCGCGGTCTTGCCCCGGTCGACGTGAGCGACCGCCAGTACCGGGCCGAGGGTCGCGTCCCACACCGGCTTGCCCGGCAGCAGCGCCGCCGCGGTCACCCGGTCCCCCTCGGGCAGCGCAACGGTCTTTTCCGCACCGTCGATGGTTACGACTACCCGTGCCGGCAACTTGTCGTCCCACTTGGGGGCGGGGTTGGCGTCTGCGTTGTCGAATTTAAAGTCCTTCGAAGGTGCCGCGACCCGCACGTTTCGGTCCAGGTCCAGCACGACGCCGCCCCTCTCGGGCGTGTCGGTCGGCCCGCCGAGCCAGAACTTCTCGCCCTCCAGGAACGAGACTTTGCTGAACCCGCGGGTGCCGCCGACCAGCGTATCTGTCGGTTTTCCCGCGACGATCGCAGCCGCGTCGTATACTTCAACGCGGTTGTCGGAGAACCCGGCCACGGCGACGAACCGTCCGTCAAGGGACGCGCTCAGCATCGGGGCAAGACCGGCGCCGACGAGAGCGATGGGCTCAGCCTTGCCGGCCGGCATGAGCCGCAGTTCGTGCCGCCGTTCGGCAGTTGTCCGGAGTTGCACGACCGTTGCGACGGCGCTCTTCTCTTGACCCTTCGCACCGACGAGTAATCCCGCGACCGCGACCGGCAGGGTTGCCTCGCCGGGTTTTCCGCTGATAGGCTCGAAACTCTTCGTTGCGCCGTTCGGCGCGCGCACCGTCAACCCGCCGGACTTTCGCTTAACGTCGTAACCGCCGGTCACGATCCCCTCGATACCGTCCTTTTCGGCGCGGGCTAACAGTACCGAGTTGTACGCGGCGTCCAGTTCCCGAGTCGTTGTGCCGGCTCCGGCGGGACCAGGGTTGTCCCACACAAGTAGTTGCCCGTTCTCGTGATTACCGTTTTCCCAATTAACCGCGACCCGCAACCCTTTGCGATCGGCCCCGGTGGCCCACGCCGCCAAGCCGGGTGGAATCTGGTTCGGTGGGAGGTCATTACGGGACGCTACCTCATGGCCGGTGTTCACGTCGAACACGCGCACCACGCCGAAGAACTCCCCCTTCTCGTTCCACTCGACGCCGGCGGTCAACAGCACCGGGCCGGTCGCGGGCGCGGGGTTCGCGAACGCCATGGCACGAACACCCGCCTCCATGCCGCGGATCACCTTACCGGCGTTAGGCCGGGCGGGGTCGAACAAGTACACGACGCCTGCGTCGCGCCTCAATCGCAGCGGCGCCCGTCGGAAGTCCACGTAGGTGCCGTCCTCGGCCCCGTCCCAGACCTCACCGTCCGCCGGGGCGCGGCCGCCGACCGCGACCCAGCGGCCGTCGGGCGACACCGCGAGCGCGTTCACCACGCCCGCGCTGCCCGGTCCAATCGGCACCCGCAGCGGCGCGTCCGCAACGTACTTGCCCTTGTCCAGCTTGTACCGCCGCACTTGCTTGTCGAACCCGCCGACGTAAAGGGCCGAGGCGTCGGGCGCGAACGCCAGCGCGGTTACCGGCGCGTGGGGGCCGGCGTGCGTCAGAACGAGGTGCGGCACGCGGTCCGGCGGCGGGAGCAACTTTTCCTGTGCCGGAACCAAGTTGGCCGAGCCGATTAAGAAGAAAGCGAGCCCGGAGAGGCGGCAGACCGACGTAAACATGGGTGTGGTCCCAGAAATGTGCAACCCGGGCCCGGCCGAACGAACGCCGTGGGAACGCGTCACACATCGATTGTAGCTTTAATCGCGCTCGCCCGGTAGTAAACTTACGGTAGAGGCGATCGCGCAGATTCACGACCGAATCCGCCCTCACCAGAACCGCCGCACCTTGTTGGGCGGGGCGCGAAATCCCGAGGGCCACATGCCGACCTCGAGCCAGCCTGAGCGCCTGACCGAGAACGAAATCGCCGACATGGCCGACCGGGTCCGGCGGTTCCGCGGTGCGTGGCGGGCGGACCGCGCTGCCCCCATCGAGCGGTGCCTCCCTGCTGCGGGCGAGCGGCACCGAGGCGCGGTCCTCGTTCAACTGATCCTGATCGACATGGAGTACCGTGCCGAGGGCGGGTTGCCGTTCCGCGTCGAGCAGTACGCGGAGCGCTTCCCAGACGAGCTGCCGCCCGCGGCGATGCCGGTCGCACTCCTGGGCGCCGAGTATCAGCTGCGGCACCGGCTCGAGGACCACCCGAAGTTGACGGAGTACCAGGCGCGGTTTCCCGACCGGTTCGACGAGCTGGTGCGCTACCTCGCGCCGCCCGAGCCGATGGAGGGCACGCAGATGTCCGGGCGCTTGCCCGGGGCCGACACGCTGTCCCGGGTCCCGGTAGAGCCCCCCAAACAGGTCGGTGAGCTCGTCTTGACCAACATGGGGGAAATGGACGCCACCCCCCCGGTCCGGATGGGCGGGTCCACCATCCTGCCCACCGGCACCCCGTACCAGCTGGTGCGCAAGCTCGGCAGCGGGGCGTTCGGCGAGGTGTTCGAGGCGCTCGCGCCCGGCGGCATCCGGGTCGCCGTCAAGCGCATCCTGCGGGACGTCGACCACCCGGCCAGCAAGAGCGAGAAGGAGTCGCTCGACGCCATCAAGGAGCTGTCGCACCCGTTCCTGTTGAAGACGAACGCGTACTGGGTGTTCGACGACCGGCTCGTGATCGTTATGGAGCTGGCCGACGGGAGCCTCGCGGACCGGGTCGAGTACCACAAGTCGCAGGGGCGCGACGCACCGCCGCTGAAGGAGCTGATCCCGCTGTTCGAGGAGGCCGCCGAGGCGCTCGACTACCTGCACAGCCAAAACATCTCGCACCGGGACATCAAACCGGAGAACATCCTGGTGATGAAGGGGCACGCGAAGGTGGCCGACTTCGGGCTGGCCCGGCTCCAGGAGCACGCGATGACCATGGTGGGCAGCACCGTGGGCACGCCCGCGTACATGGCCCCGGAGATGTGGCAGCAGAAGGTCAGCCTGCAGAGCGACCAGTACAGCCTGGCCGCCACCTACGTCCGCGTGCGGCTCGGCCGCCCGCTGTTCCAGACGGCGGTGCTGATCGACATGGCGAACTATCACATCAACGAGACCCCGAACCTCGACCCGCTGCCCGAGCCCGAGCAGCAGGTGCTGCTGAAAGCGCTGTCCAAGAGCCCGAACGAGCGGTTCGCGTCGTGCCTGGAGTTCGCACACGCGCTGCGGGTCGCGACCATCACCCCGTCGATGGACACCAACCTGGGGATCTCGAAGTTGACCGGGGGCACCGGGCTCCGCAGCACGCTGGTCCCGCAATCGGTTCTGCCCGATTCGGCCCCGGCGGTGCCCGCGAGGTTGTTCGGCGCGCTGCGCGTCATCGTCATCGCGCTGGCCTGCGCGCTGGCGGTCGGGGCGGTGAACTGGGCCACGCGCCCGGACAAGAAGGTCGCCGACAACAATAAGGCCGATCCCGGCACGGTGTCCAGCGACACGAAGCCGCCGGTCGCGCCCGCCGAGGAGGCAATGGGCGGGCCGGAGGGGTGGCTCCCGGTGAAGGGCGCGGACGCCACATTCCGGGTGAACGGGAAGCCGTACTACCGCAAGCTCACGCGCACCGTGGCCGGCGAGAGTTTGGTGGCGCTGCTGGTCGCCCCGACGTCCGGGCAAACGGACCACCCGGACCCGTTCTACATCCTCGAAAACAAGGTCACCAACCGCGTGTTCGCGGAACTGTGGAAGGGTGTCCCGGTCCACCAGGCGCCGACGTTCGCCCGCATCAAGAAGGACTACCCGCGGTATCTCAAGGATGACGCGGTGTGGCGCAAAGGGGCCGCGGACCAGAGCAAAAAAGAGTCCGACCCGGACTTCTACCTCGGTACCGAGGGCAAGCAGGCGGGGGTACCGGTGCTCGGGGTGACGCTCCCCGAGGCGCTGCTCGTGGCGAAGGAACTGCGCGGCCAACTCCCGACGATCCGCCAGTGGCAGAAGGCCGTCGGGCTGTTGAACGACGACACGCGGGTCGGGACCGCCGGCCCCGAGATCACAGTGCCCAAAGACCTCAAGGGGAAGGCACGCGGGGACTTCATTCTCGAGCGGCTGGGCGAGCGCAACCTCGCGCTGGGGCTGACCGCCGGCCCGTGGCCGGTCGAGAAGCGGACCGCCGACTTGAGCTACTGCGGGGCCCACCAGCTCGCGACCAACGGGCTGGAGTGGCTCGCCTCTGACCCGGAGGGCAGGCCGATCACGCTCGAGGACCTGAACGTCACGTCCGGCTCGCGCGACGCGATGGTCGTCGGTCGGCACGCGGCGTCCCGCGACGTGCCGACGTTCGACGTGATTCGCATGGCCGGCACGCAGGAGTGGGACCGGGTGACGGGCGATTTCGCCGCCGGGTTCCGGGTCGTCCTGAGGCCCGAGCCGCGCTGAGCGCGGCGCCCGCGTTGGCCCCGGGTGGCCCCGGGTCTACACTGAACCGGGCGCGGCGGGGTTCACCCGGCGCGGACCCGTCGACCGGAGGCCCCGTGACCCAGCCCAACCCCGCGCCGCCCGCGACCCCGGTCGTCGATCTGGAGATCAAGGACGCGCAGCTCATCTTCCCGTCAGTTTGGGCCGACCTGCTCGAGCGGCACGGCGGCACCGTGCGGTTCCCGGCCGAGTTCATCTGGCTCGGCGGCGCGCCCGGCGCCGGCAAGGGCACCAACAGCGGGTTCATCGCCCGCGCCCGCGACATCACCGCCCCGCCCGTCGTCATCAGCGCGCTGCTCACCACCCCGCAGGCGGTCGCCATCAAGAACGCCGGCCAACTGGTCGGCGACCGCGAGGTGTTCGCGCTGCTGCTCGAGGAACTGCTGGACCCGAGGTACCGGGACGGCGTGATCGTGGACGGGTTCCCCCGCACCAAGGTGCAGGTGGAGTGCCTGAAGCTGTTCTACCACGCGCTGCTCGACCTGGCGGCCGGCGGCGCCCGCAAGCCCATGTTCCGCATCACCCTGCTGTTCGTCACCGAGGAGGTGAGCGTCGAGCGGCAACTGAAGCGGGGCCGGCTGATCCGCGAGCACAACCGGCAGGTGCGCGAGTCCGGGGTCGGCGAGCTGCTCGAGGAGCGCGTCACCGACCTGGACCAGGGGCTGTGCCGCAAGCGGTACCAGGCGTTCAAGGACACCACGTTCGGCGCGCTCCAGTCGCTGCGCCAGATCTTCCACTTCCACTTCGTCGATGCCGAGGGCGACCTGGCCGAGGTGCAGCGGAACATCGTCCGCGAGTTCGCCTACCAGAGCTCGCTCGAACTGAGCCCCGAGGTGTACGGGCTGGTCCAGAACATCCCGGTGGCCACCCAACTGGCCCAGCACGCGCGGCAGGAGCTGGTGCGGCGCCTCGAAGGGTACGAGCGGGACAGCCCGGTGCTGGCCCGGCGCGTGGTGGCGCTGATCGAGGCGAAGCTGATCCCGGTGGTGCAGGCGCACGCCATGTCCGGGCACGCGCAGATCAACAGCGAGGAGGCGCTGCTGGACGACCCGGTGGCCCTGCGCATGATGATCGACGTGCTGGCCGAGCGCGGGTTCCACGCCACCGTGGACATCCACCGGGTGGACGTGCCGGAGCGGGTGGACCCGCAGACGTGGGAGATCGTGTGTCGCACCAAGAAGGTGTTCCGGATCGAGATCCGGTACCCCCCGTCGGACATCCGCCGCGGGCACTGACCGCCCCACTCCGACGCGCCGTCGGCCGGGACGACGAGCGGCGCGTCGGCGTCCAAGAGCCCCGTCGATGACCTCACGCCCATCAAGGGGGGTGCCGTTGAAGCGCCTGTGGTACCACCTGGACAGGTAGCCGGGCGTCAAGGGCCTCCGGTCGCTCGAAACGATCAACGAGGGGCCCGCGGGCGGGGCGCCCGGCGGCGGAATCGGTGATCCGCGCCGCGAGCGGAAGTGCGACGTTGTGGTCCGCGGCCGCGCGGCCCCTTACGGGCCCGGCGGCGGCCGGTCCTGATGTCCCGGAGCGGGCGCCGGCCCGCTCCCGCCGGTCGGAGCGGGTGCGGCGAACAGCCGCTCCAGACCGTAGTAGAACAGCGGGGTCAGGAGCAGGCCGAACGCGGTCACCCCGAGCATCCCGCTGAACACCGCCACCCCGAGGGTGCGCCGCATCTCCGCCCCGGCGCCCGCGGCCAGCATGAGCGGCACCACCCCGAGGATGAACGCGAGGCTGGTCATCAGGATCGGCCGCAGGCGCGTCCGGCACGCTTCCACCGCGGCGTCGGCCGCGGTCGCCCCGGCGGCCCGCTGCTCCTTGGCGAACTCGACGATCAGGATCGCGTTCTTGCTCGCCAGGCCGACCAGCACCACGAACCCGATCTGCACGAAGATGTTGATGTCCATCTTCGCCAGCGCCACCCCGGCGACCGAGCACAGCAGGCACATCGGCACCACCAGGATCACCGCCAGCGGCAGCCGCAGGCTCTCGTACTGCGCGGCCAGCAGCAGGTACACCAGCACCACCGAGATGGCGAACACCACCAGGGCGGTGCTGCCGGCGTCGAGCTGCAACTTCATCAGCTCGGTCCACTGGTAATCGACGCCCTGGGGCAGCGCGGCGGCCGCGCCGTCCACGGCCGCGATGACGGAACCGGTGCTGACGCCCGGGGCGGACCCGCCGGTCACGGTGGCCGCGGTCACCCCGTTGTACCGGGTGACGATCACCGGCCCGCCGACCGGCCGCACCTGGGCCACGGTCCCGAGCGGCACCATCTCCCCGGCGGCGTTGCGCACCTGCAGCAGCTTGACCGCGTCCGGGGTCAGGCGCCGGGCGGGGTCGGCCTGCACGTTCACCTGCCAGGTGCGGCCGAACCGGTTGATGTCGTTCGCGTACAGCCCGCCGAGGTAGACCTGGAGCGTGTTGAACACGTCGGACAGCGAGACGCCCATCGAGATGCACTTGGCCCGGTCCACGTCCACGAAGTACTGCGGGGCGTTCGCCCGCAGGGTGGTGAACACCCCGACCAGGCCGGGGGTGGCGTTGGCGCCGCGGCTCATGCCCTCGGCCGACGCCTGCAGCGCCGGCAGCCCGGCGTCGGCCCGGTCCCGCACCATCACCTTGAACCCGCCGGCGTTCCCCAGGCCGTCGATGGCCGGGGCCCCGAACGCCGCCACCTGCGCGCCCTCCACCCGGCGGAAGCACTCGGCCCGCACCTTGGCCGCGATCGCGTCGGCGGACAGCCCCGGCCCGTGCCGGTGCTGGAAGTCGTCGAGCACCACGAACATGGCCCCGAAGTTGGACCCGATCGCGTTCTCCAGGATCGACTGGCCGGGGATGCTGATGGTGTGCGCCACCCCGGGGATGCCGGGGTAGTTGGCCCGGTCGTTCGGGTCGCCGCGCACGATCCGGTCCACCTCCGCCGTCACCACGCGGGTGCGCTCCAGCGACGCCGAGTCGGGCAACTGGATGCTGACGACCAGGTACCCCTTGTCCTGCAGCGGGACGAACCCCGTCGGCACGCTCGTGAACGCCTTGTACGTCAGCCCGAGCAGCCCGACGTACACCACCGCCCCGACGACCGCCAGCCGGAGCACCCACCGGATGGCGGCGGCGTACCCGTTGGACGCGCGGTCGAACCCGCGGTTGAACACCCGGAAGAACCCGCCAAGTGTGCCGTTGAGGATGCGGCTCAGCAGGTCCGTCTGCGCGGCGTGCGGGCGGAGCAGCAGCGCGCACAGCGCGGGGCTGAGGGTGAGCGAGTTGACCGCGGAGAAGAAGGTGGACACCGCCACCGTGACCGCGAACTGGCGGAAGAACTGCCCGGTGATGCCGGTGATGAACGCGCACGGCACGAACACCGCCATGAGCACCAGCGAGATGGCCACGATCGGCCCGGACACCTCCTCCATGTCGGCCCGGGTGGCCTCCCGCGGGGCCAGCCCGTGCGCGATCTTGTGCTCCACCGCCTCCACCACCACGATCGCGTCGTCCACCACGATGCCGATGGCCAGCACCAGCCCGAGCAGGGTGAGGTTGTTCAGGCTGAACCCGATGGCGGCCATGACCGCGAACGTGCCGACCACCGCCACCGGCACCGCGATCAGCGGGATGAGCGTGGCCCGCCACGTTTGCAGGAACAGCAGCACCACCAGCGCCACCAGGACGATCGCGTCCCGCAGCGACTTGAACACCTCCTTCACCGACTCCTCGATGAACGGGGTGGTGTCGTACACCACCGCGTAGTCCACCGCGTACACCTCCTTGCCGCCGGCCGCGTTCTTCGGGAAGTTGCCCTTCAGCGCCTCCATCCGGGCGCGGACCGCCTCGGCCGTTTTCAGCGCGTTCGAGCCCGGCTGCTGGTACACGACCACCCCGGCCGACGGGCGCCCGTCCAGGGTGCAGGCGGTGTCCTCGGCCTTCGCGCCGAGTTCGATGCCGCCCAGGTACCGGCGGCCCCCGGCCGCGTCGGGGGCCGCCCGGCGCTCGGACACCACGTCCCGCAACCGGGTCACCTGCCCGTCCTCGCCGGTCTTGATGATGACGTCGCCGAACTGCTCCGGCTCGGTCAGCCGGCCGAGGGTGGTGAGGGTGTACTGGTAGGGCAGCCCGGTGGGCACCGGTGGGCGCCCGACCGACCCGGCCGCCACCTGCACGTTCTGCGCGCGCAGGGCGGTCACCACGTCCGCGGTGGTGAGCTTGCGGCTGGCCACCCGGTCCGGGTCGAGCCACACCCGCATGCTGTAGTCCTGCTGGCCGAACATGGTGACGTCGCCCACCCCCGGCACCTGCTTCAGCTCGTCCACCACGTTGATGGCGGCGTAGTTGGACATGTACAGCAGGTCCTTCGAGCCGTCCGGGCTGTACAGGTTGACCACCAGCAGGATGCTGGGCGACTTCTTCTTGACGCTCACCCCGGTCTTCTTCACCTCTTCGGGCAGCCCCGGGAGGGCGAGGTTGACCCGGTTCTGCACCTGCACCTGGGCCGCGTCCAGATCGGTCCCGACCTCGAACGTGACGGTCAGGGTGTACGTCCCGTCGTTGCTGGATTGCGACGACATGTAGAGCATGCGCTCGACGCCGACCACCTGCTGCTCGACCGGGGCGGCCACGGCCTCGGCCACCACCTTCGCGCTGGCCCCCGGGTACACGCAGGAGACGCTGACGGTCGGCGGGGTGATGTCCGGGTACTGGGCGATCGGCAGGGCGGTGACCGCCGCCAGCCCGCCCAGCACGATGACCGCGGAGATGGCCGCGGCCAGGATCGGGCGGTCGATGAAGAGCTTGGCGAACCCGGACACGGGGCACCTCGGGCCAGGGCGGGTGGATGGGAAGGGCGGTCAGCGGGCCGGTTTCGGTTCGACCGTCATCCCGGGCCGCACCCGCTGGACGCCGGACACGATCACGCGCTCGTCGGCCGCGAGCGGGCGCGGGGCCGCGTCGGTCGGCCCGCGGACCGCTTCGATCACCCGCAGCC
>JBJSXS010000823.1:0-3092 GCA_046086545.1 Gemmata sp. | reverse complement strand
GGAAACAGTGGCCAGGTGGTGTCCCGAAACATAAAAATCACCAAGAGGGGATCTGGGGGGGGGGGGGGCTTACGCCCCCCGTTCGCCTCGCTATACAGACAGTACGCGCACCCCACCCGCCGCTTGCCGAGACCGACCATGAGCACCGAAGCCGAATACAAACCGGGCCTTGAGGACGTGCCGGCCGCCAAGTCCGCGGTCAGCTTCCTCGACGGCAAGAAGGCGGTGCTGGAGTACCGCGGCATCGCCGTCGAGGTGCTCGCGAAGGAGAGCAACTTCGAGGAAGTGTCGTGGCTGCTCATCAAGGGCGCGCTGCCGACGCAAAAGGAGCTCGCCGAGTTCGACCACGACCTGCGCCAGCGCCGCGCGATCCACTACCGGCTCAAAGACCTGATCAAGTGCATGCCGGCCGACGGGCACCCGATGGACGCGCTGCACGCGAGCGTCGCGGCCCTGGGGATGTTCTACCCGTGCCCGACGGTGGGCGACCCGGCGAAGAACTGGGACGCGTCGTGCCGGCTCATTGCGGCCCTGCCCACCCTGGTGGCCGCGTTCAGCCGCACCCGCCGGGGCGAGGAGATCGTCGAGCCGCGCACGGACCTCGACCACGCCGGCAACTTCTTCTACATGCTGTTCGGCAAGGAGGCGTCCCCCGCGACGCGCAAGGTGCTAGACGCGTGCCTGATCCTGCACGCCGAGCACCAGATGAACGCGAGCACCTTCACCGCGCGCGTCACGGGCTCGACTCTGGCGAACCCGTACCAGACCATCGCGTCGGCGGTCGGGTCGCTCTCGGGACCGCTGCACGGCGGCGCGAACGAGGAGGCCCTGCGCCAGTTCGAGACCATCGGCGGCCCCGAGCAGGTGAAGCCCTGGCTCAGCGGCAAACTCGCGACCGACCCGAAGTTCAAGGTGATGGGTCTGGGCCACCGCGTGTACAAGGTGAAGGACGCCCGC
This sequence comes from Gemmata sp., assembly GCA_046086545.1. Classification (GTDB taxonomy): domain Bacteria; phylum Planctomycetota; class Planctomycetia; order Gemmatales; family Gemmataceae; genus Gemmata. Next base: position 2,135 of record JBJSXS010000823.1, on the reverse strand, counting down.
GCGACCGTGCTGCAGGAGATCGCCGAGCACGTCTTCGCGGAGACGAGCCGGCCCAAGATCTACGAGACGGCGCTGGAACTCGAGCGCCTCTGCGCCGGCATCTACGGCCCGAAGGGCGTCTACCCCAACGTCGACTTCTACTCCGGCGTGGTGTACCAGTCGCTCGGCATCCCGACCGACGTGTTCACCCCGATCTTCGCCATCGCTCGCGTTGCGGGCTGGCTCGCGCACTGGACGGAGCAGCTCGTCGGCAACCGCATCTTCCGCCCCGAGCAGATCAGCGTCGGCAAGACCGACGTGAAGTACGTGCCGCTCGAACAGCGCGCGTGACGGGTGCCGGGCCCGCCGATGTCTGGGGCCGGGCGCGGCGCTCGGCCCCGCGCCGCCCAAGGCGCGCCCCTCGTTTCGCGCCCGAATCGCGGGCCGGCGGCACGCCCCGCTGCACGAGACGATCCGCCGCGGGCAGGTCCCGATGATCGGCCGGACGCCCGCTCGCGCCCCATCTGGTGTACCTGCCGCGCGCGGTTCCTATCCTGTCCTGTACGCCGGTCGCAGTGCGACCGGCCCCAACGCCGCACGCACCGGAACCTACCCATGCTCGACGCCGGATTCATCTGCGACAACGCCGACAAGGTCAAAGAGAACTGCAAGAACCGCGGAGCGGACACGGCGGCCGTGGACCGCGTCGCCGCGTTCGAAACGAAGCGCAAGGAACTGGAGAAGAAGCGCGGGGAGACGGCGGCCAAGAAGAACGCCATCAGCGCGGGGTTCAAGAGCGCGACGCCGGAACAGCGGGAGGACCTGAAGCGGCAGTCCAACGCGATCGACGCGGAGGTGGGCGCCATCGACGACGAGCTCAAGAGCATCAAGGGCGACCTCCTGGCGAACCTGCTGCTCATCCCCAACATGACGCACCCCGACGCGCCGGTCGGCGGGGAGGTCGCGAACAAGGTCGTCGCGCGGTTCGGCGAGCCGAAGAAGTTCGCCTTCAAGGCGAAGGATCACGTCGACCTGTGCGAGGCGCTCGACCTCGCGGACTTCGAGGCGGGCACGAAGGTCGCGGGCCAAAAGTTCTACTTCCTCAAGAACGAGGCCGCGCTGCTGGAGGTCGCCCTCGTCCAGTACGCGATGCAGCACTGCGTGAGGGCCGGGTACACGCCGATCATCACCCCGGACCTGGCGCGCGTGGAGGTGCTCGAAGGCATCGGCTTCATGCCGCGCGACAACGTCGAAACCCGTCAGGTGTACACGGTCGCGGACACCGACCTGTGCCTGATCGCGACCGCGGAAATCACCCTCGGCGGCATGCACCGCGACCGGATTTTCGACGAATCGGAGCTCCCGAAGCGGTACGTCGGGCTGTCGCACTGCTTCCGCACGGAGGCCGGCGCCGCGGGGCGCGACACGCGCGGGCTGTACCGCGTCCACCAGTTCACCAAGGTGGAGATGTTCGCGTTCTGCACGCCCGAGAACAGCGACGCGATCCACCAGGAGGTTCGCCAGCTCGAAGAACAGATTTTCAACGGGTTGGGGCTGCCGTTCCACGTAATCGACACCGCGACCGGCGACCTCGGCGGGCCAGCGTACCGCAAATACGACCTCGAGGCGTGGATGCCCGGGCGCGGCGCCGGCGGCGCCTACGGCGAGGTGACCAGCACCTCGAACTGCACCGACTTCCAGTCCCGGCGCCTCGGCATCCGGTACAAGAGCAAGGCGTTCAAGGGGAACCGCTTCGTTCACACGCTCAACGGCACCGCGGTCGCGTGTACCCGCGCGCTCGTCGCGATCCTGGAGAACTACCAGCAGGCCGATGGCTCGGTGGTGGTGCCCGAGGTGCTGCGCCCGTGGGTGGGCAAGGATGTGATCAGCCCGAAGAAGGGTTGAGACGGCCTTCCCGACGCGCCGGAAGCGTGAGCGACGGCCTCGCCATTCGGCGCAAACTGTTTTTAGCAAATATTTTATAACACAGTACGCAGCGGTGTCGCGTCGTAGCGGGCCCGGTCGAAGGTCGGTCGCGTGTTGCAGCCGGGGCAGAGGACAGCGACTGCCATCTCTGTGCAGCCTGCGGAAATGAGAGCGGCGGGGGGGGGGGGGGGGGGGGGGGGGAGGGGGGGGGGGGGGGGGGGGGGGGGGGG
>JBJSXS010000822.1:0-7107 GCA_046086545.1 Gemmata sp. | reverse complement strand
TCGAGCGCCCGGTGATGCTGTACTCCATCGGCAAGGACTCGGCCGTCATGCTGCGCCTCGCGCAGAAGGCGTTCCACCCGGGCCGCCTGCCGTTCCCGCTCCTGCACGTCGACACGACGTGGAAGTTCCGGGCGATGATCGAGTTCCGCGAGCGGTACGTCCGCCAGGAACTGGGGCTCGACCTGAAGGTCTGGACGAACCAGGAGGGGCTGGCGCAGGGCATCAACCCGTTCGACAGCGGGTCCAAGAAGCACACCGACGTCATGAAGACGGTCGCGCTCAAGCAGGCGCTGAACCACTACCAGTACGACGCCGCGTTCGGCGGCGCCCGGCGCGACGAGGAGAAGTCGCGCGCGAAGGAGCGCGTGTACAGCTTCCGCGACAAGCTCCACCAGTGGGACCCGAAGAACCAGCGGCCGGAGCTCTGGAACCTTTACAACGGGAAGATCAACAAGGGCGAGAGCATCCGCGTGTTCCCGCTCTCGAACTGGACCGAGCTGGACGTGTGGCAGTACGTTCACCTCGAAAACATCCCCATCGTGCCGCTGTACTTCGCGGCCGAGCGCCCGGTGGTGGAGCGCGACGGCACGCTCATCATGGTGGACGACGAGCGGATGGAGAAGCGCCTGCGGCCCGGCGAAAAGCCGATGATGAAGCGCGTGCGGTTCCGCACGCTCGGCTGCTACCCGCTCACCGGCGCCGTCGAGAGCGGCGCGACGACGCTCCCGGAGATCATCGAGGAGATGCTGCTGGCGAGGAACAGCGAGCGCCAGGGCCGCGTCATCGACCACGACGAGACCGCGTCGATGGAGCAGAAGAAGCGCGAGGGGTACTTCTGAGGGGCGGTCAGTTGTCCGTTGTCAGCGGCCCGTCAGGTGGGCCGCTCCTTCGGCCCGGGTCTTTTCTGACAACCGACCTCCGACCACTGAGAACTCTGCCAATGCAAGCAGCCGATCTGAGCCACGAAGACATCCACACCTACCTCGCGCGGCACCAGCGGAAGGAGCTGCTGCGGTTCCTCACGTGCGGCAGCGTGGACGACGGCAAGAGCACGCTCATCGGCCGGCTGCTCCACGACACGAAGATGATCTACGAGGACCAGCTCGCCGCGGTGAAGCGCGACAGCGAGAAGGTGGGCACCACCGGCGCCGGCGAGATCGACCTCGCCCTCCTGACCGACGGGCTGAAGGCCGAGCGCGAGCAGGGCATCACGATCGACGTGGCCTACCGCTACTTCTCGACCGACCGGCGCAAGTTCATCATCGCGGACACGCCGGGGCACGAGCAGTACACGCGGAACATGGCCACTGGTGCGTCAACGTGTCAGCTGGCGATCATCCTGATCGACGCCCGCCACGGGGTGCAGACGCAGACCCGCCGGCACTCGTTCATCGTGTCGCTGCTCGGGATCAAGCACGTCGTCGTCGCCATCAACAAGATGGACCTGGTGGGGTACTCGCGTGAGGTCTTCGAGCGGATCAAGGACGAGTACACCGGGTTCGTTGCCAAACTTGGGCTGCCCGACATCACCTTCATCCCGATGTCGGCGCTGAAGGGCGACAACGTCGCGAGCAAGAGCGACGTGATGCCGTGGTACCACGGGCCGGCGCTGCTCGACCACCTGGAAACCGTCCACATCGCGAGCGACCGGAACCTGGCCGACCTGCGGCTCCCGGTGCAGTACGTGATCCGCCCGAACCTCGACTTCCGGGGGTTCGCGGGCACGGTCGCGTCCGGGATCGTCCGCAAGGGCGACGAGTTGATGGTGCTGCCCTCCGGGAAGCGCAGCCGGGTGAAGTCGATCGTGACCTACGACGGCGAACTGGAGGAAGCGTTCGCGCCGCAAGCGGTCACGGTCACGCTCACCGACGAGGTGGACGTCAGCCGCGGCGACGTGCTGGTTCACCCCGGCAACCCGCCGCACGTCAGCAGTCACATCGAGGCCATGGTGGTGTGGATGGCCGAGCAGCCGTTCGTGCCGGGCCGCACGTACACGCTCAAGCACGGCACCCGGCAGGTGGCGGCCGAGGTCGCGTCGTTCCGCCACGCCGTGGACGTGAACACGCTCGAGCACCGGGCGGCCGCGCGGCTGGAACTGAACGAGGTCGGGCAGGTCCTCCTGAGCCTGACCCGGCCGCTCACGTGCGACCCGTACAAGGCGAACGCCGCGACCGGCGCGTTCATCCTGATCGACCGCCTGACGAACGGCACCGTCGGCGCGGGCATGATTCTGGAGGCCGGCCCCCCGCGGCAGGCCGAAGCGGTGGCGACCGCGAAGGCCCGCGAGAGCCTCGTCGCCCCGCCGGAGCGCGAGCGGCGCTTCGGGCAGCAGGCGGTGACGGTGCTGCTGGTCGGCCTGACCGGCAGCGGCAAGAGCCGGATCGCCTACGCGCTCGAGCGCCGCCTGTGGGACGAGGGCCGCGCGGTCACGGTGCTGTACGGCCAGAACATGCGGCACGGGCTGAACCGCGACCTCGGGTTCACCGCGGACGACCGGTCCGAGAACCTGCGCCGCTCGGCCGAGGTCGCCAAGCTGATGAACGACGCGGGGCTGATCACGGTCGCCGCGTTCGTGGCCCCGCACGAGGCGGTGCGCGCGAGGGCGAAGCAGCTGATCGGCGCGGGCCGCGTGCTGGAGGTCTACTGCACGGCCCCGATGGAGGTGCTGCGCTCCCGCGACCAGAGCGGCGCGTACAAGCTGGCCGACGAGGGCAAGATCGCCCAGATGCCGGGCGTGACCGCCGCGTTCGAGGAGCCCAAGGCGCCGGACCTGGTGCTGGAAACCGACCGCGTGAGCGTGGACGACAGCGTGAACCGCATCGTCGCGCTGATGAGGGCGCGGGGCTACCTGCGCGACTGATCGGCCGGCAGGCGCCGCGGCCCCTCGGGTGCGGGCGCGGCGGCACGCCACCGCTCTAATTCTTCTTCTTTTTGATGGACTCGCGGAACTGCTGGTCGAGCGCGGCGGGGCGGGCGTCCTTGTACTGCGCCAGCGCCGCGTCCAGTTTCTTCGCGGCGGCCGCGGCCGCGCCGGTGAGGTCGGCCACCTTCAGCGGCTTCGCCTCTTTGGGGTCGGCCGTGAGGTCGTAGAAGTGCCCGGTGCGGTACAGCTTGTAACCCCGGTCGAACGCGTACTCGCTCACGGTCAGGTCCGCCTGCTGGCGCGGCGAGTACCAGGCGTACAGGTACTCGCGCGGCGCCCCCTTTTCGCCCGTGAGTTGGGGCAAGAAGCTGACGCCGTCGGTGTTCGCGGGCACATCGGCTCCGGCCGCCCGGCAGACCGTGGGCAGGACATCGACGCTGCTGATGAGGTCCGCGCTTGTGCTCCCGTTCCTGATGACACCGGGCCAACTGGCGATCAGCGGGACGTGCGTGCCGGCGGCGGTCGTGGTGCCCTTCCCGCCCTTGTAGTCCGCGCCGCGGAACCTGCTCGTCACCCCGCGCCCGGTGCCGTTGTCCCCGACGAACAGCACCAGCGTGTTGTCGCGGATCCCGAGTTCGCCGAGCTTCGCGTCGAACTTGCCGATCAGCTTGTCCGCGTACGCGACCATATCGGCGAAATGCCTCACGTCGCGGTTCGCCGTCTCGCCCGTGGCCTTCGGGTCCCAGCCCGCGCTGTCCGGCGTGGGCTGGAACGGGTCGTGCGTGAGGGTCAGCGGGTAGTACAGGAAGAACGGCTCGCCCCTGTGCCGGGTCACGAAGTCGATGGCGAAGTCGTTGAGCAGGTCCGGGCCGTACTCGCCCTTCGTGAAGTTGAGCTCGTTCCCGTTGTGCTCCAGGCCCGGGTTCGCGTACCGCGGCGGGCGCCGGGTGTGCTGCCACAGGTACGACTCGTCGAACCCGAAGTGCTGCGGCGAGTCCTTCTCGTGCCCCAGTTGCCACTTGCCGCAGATGCCGGTGGCGTACCCGGCCCTCTTCATGAGGTGCGCGAACGTGGTCTCGGTCCGCACCAGGGTGCCGAAGTTGAGGTAGTTGCGAACGTTGTACTTGCCGGTCATGAGCTGCACCCGGGTGGGCGTGCAGAGCGGCTGGACGTGGCAGTGCTCGAACCGCACGCCGCCCTTCGCGAGGCGGTCCAGGTGCGGGGTCTTGTACGACTGCCCGCCGTTGGCGGTGACGCACTCGTACCCGAAGTCGTCGGCCAGAATGACGACGACGTTCGGCCTCTTCGGCGCGTCCGCGGCAGAAGTTGCCGGGGCGGCGCACGCCCCAAGGAGCGCCGCGAGGCCGAGTGCGAACCGGGTCATGGAGGGGCTCCGAGGGGGGGACGGGCGGTCAGTTCTTTTTCTTGGCGTCGCGCAGCGGCCAGTCCGGGTGCTCCGTGCGCGCGCCCGCCATCAGTTTCACGGCCTTCGCGACCACGTCGGGGCTCCTGGCGGCGAGGTTCGTCTTCTCGCCCGGGTCGGCCCTCAGGTCGTACAACTCGACCGCCGCCGACGGCCCGTTTTTCACGGCCTTCCAGTCCCCGAAGCGGATCGCCTGGAGGCTCGGCCCGGATTCGTGCAGCTCCCAGTAGAAGTACTCGCGCTGCGGCGCCGCGCCGCCCTTGAGGAGCGGCAACACCGACACGCCGTCGGTCTTCGCGGCGGCGGGCACGGTCGCTCCGACGAGGTCCGCGCACGTCGGGAGGAAGTCCCAGAACGCCCACGGCTCGTGGCTCACCCTGCTCGCGGGCACGACCCCGGGCCACCGGGCGATGCACGCCTGCCGCAGCCCGCCCTCGTACAGCGCCCGCTTGAACCCGCGGAGGCTCCCGCCCATCGACTGGTCGAACAGCCGGCCGATCTCCGAGTTCGGGCCGAACGACGAGCCGTTGTCGCCGGCCACGATCACCAGCGTCCGCTCGTCCAGTTTCAGCTCCTTGAGCTTGGCGAGCAACCGGCCGACGTCCGAATCGAGGCGCGTGACCTGGGCCGCGTAGTTCTTCTGCGGGTCGGTCCACTTCTCGCTCTTGTAGACGCCTTGATCGTCGATCTCGTGCCGCCCGTGCGGGAGCGTGACCGAGTAGAACAGGAAGAACGGCTTGTCCTTGTTCGCGGCGACCCAGGCGAGCGTCTCGTCGGCGATCAGGTTCTGGGCGTAGGTCTTGCCGACGCCCTTCCCGTCGTTGCCTTCGAGGTCGAACCGCTTGTCGTCCCGATACAGGTACGTCGGGAAGTAGCTGTGCGCGTGCCGCTGGCAGTTGTACCCGAAGAAGTGGTCGAACCCGACCTTCAGCGGGCTGCCGGGCGTGTCGAACATGCCCATGCCCCACTTGCCCACGCACGCGGTCGCGTACCCGTTGTCTTTCAACAGTTTCGCGACGGTGTAGGTGCCGGCCGGGAGCGGCTTCTGCCCCTCGGGCTGCACCTCGCGGTTGGCGCGAATCGGGCTGTGCCCGGTGTGCTGCCCGATCATGAGCGAGGTGCGGGACGGCGCGCACACGCTGGTGCCGCAGTACGCCTGCGTGAACCGCGTGCCCTCCTTCGCCATCGCGTCGAGGTGCGGGGTCCTGATGAGCTTCTGCCCGTAGCACCCGACGTCGCCCTGCGCCAGATCGTCCGACAGCACGAAGATCACGTTGGGCTTCTTCGGCGTCTCGGCGGCCGAGAGGGGCGGCGCGGCGAGTGCGGCGGCGAGCGCGAGCGGTACGAACCGGGTCATGTCGTTCCTCGGGAAGAATGGGCCGGCGCGTCACTCGAACGCCGCGGCGACGGCGTTCGAGAGGTGAACCAGGCGCCACGGCGCCCGGGCCCGCAGGTAGTTCGACAGCACGATGCAGAACCCCTTGGTGTGCGGGTCCATCCACACCACGTTGCCCACCGACCCGGTGTGCCCGAACACGCGGCGGTCCAGCAGGTCGCCCCAGCTGTCCGGCGTGCCCGCGTGGTTGAGCCGCCACCCCAGGCCCCAGGGCTGCGTGCGGCGCACGGGCTCGGGCAGGTCCGGCAGGTCGTCCAGGCGGTTACTCGTCATGGCCCGCATGTGGCCGGCGACAGCAACCTCGCCCCGTTCCAGGTGCCGCCGTTCAGCACCAGCGCGCAGATGACGGCGACGTCCTCGGGGGTGCTGAACATGCCGCCGGCGGGCGAGCCGAACTCGCGCCAGTACGGGCTGTTCCAGTCCGCGCCCCTGTCCGTCTGGTACGCGGGCACCACCGCGCGCACCAGCCGCTCGGGCGCGAACCCCTGCGCCCCCAGGCCCGTGGACGTCAGCCCGAGCGGGTCGATGATCTCGCGCGTCACGAACTCGCGGACCGACACGCCCGCGAGCCGCTGAATGATCTCCGCAACGAGGATGGTGCCGCAGCTCGCGTAGCTGTGCCGCGTGCCCGGCTTGAACAGCAGCTCGACCTTGAGCGCGCCCTCTACAAACGCCTTCAGCGGCGCCCGCCTCTTCCGCAGCTCGGCGTTGTCGGGCAGCTCGTCGGGCAGCCCGGCGGTGTGCGTGAACAGGTGCAGCACCAGCGCGGCGTCGCGCCCGTCGCCGGTGAACTCGGGCAGGTACCGCGACACCCTGTCGCTCAGGTTCAGTTGCCCGCGCTCCGCCAGGCGCATCGCGGCCATGTAGACGACCGGCTTGGTGACCGACGCGAGGTAGAACATGGCGTCCTTGCGCAGCGGCTCGGCGTCCGGCTCCGGCCCCTGCCGCCCGAAGAGGCGCGGCGCGAGCGCCTTCCCGTTGCGGCCGACGAGCAGCGCGGCGCCGGGCACCGGTGCGTCCTTCCCGGTGGTCCACTTCTCCAGCAGGTCGTGGGCGACCCGGAGCTGCTTCGGGTCGATGCCGAGCTCTTCGGGTTTGGCCCGGGGCAACGCGGCCGGGGCCGCGGCCGGGGCGCCGCGCGCCAGAAGCCCGGTCGCGGCGGCGGCCGTTCCCAGGAGCGTGCGGCGGGTGGGGTCGGTCGGATCGGCCACGGTGTGACTCCTCGGTGTCGGCTCCCAGTGGAGCGAGCAGCGCCCGGCGCCGGGGGCCGTGTGCTGTCGTACCTGACCGCGCGCCGAGAATCAACCGTCTCGTCGCGGCCGCTGTGGGGCGCGGCGGCCCAAAAAGGCTCAAAACTTGTCCGCCACGCGGTTGCCTCACTTTTCCGCGGGGCCCTACAGTTTATGTAGCAGGTCGCCCAACCTC
>JBJSXS010000821.1:0-3359 GCA_046086545.1 Gemmata sp. | reverse complement strand
CTCCTCGGCGTAGAGCCGCGAGCGAGATGACGTGTTGCCCGCGCGCTCAACGCTGCCGGTGTGCGTCGAAAACGGCGCCGTGCGCGCGCGGCCGGTGCCGCGGGCGGTGCTGCCGGGGTCGTTCAACCCGCTGCACCACGGGCACACCGGGCTGGCCCGCGTGGCGGCCGCGCGCCTGGGCCTCGAGGTCCACTTCGAGCTGGCGGTGGTGAACGCGGACAAGCCCGAACTCCCGCGCGCGGAGGTCGAGCGCCGGGTGACGCAGTTCGCGGGCGTCGGCCCGGTGTGGGTGACGCGCGCGCCCACCTTCGTTGCGAAGGCCGAACTTTTCCCCGGGGTCGCGTTCGTCCTGGGGTGGGACACCGCGGTGCGCGTCGTCGATCCCAAGTACTACGGTGGGGAAGGGGAGCGCGATGCTGCGCTCCGCGTGCTGCTCGACCGCCGCTGCACGTTCGTGGTGGGCGGGCGCGTCGACGCCGGCGGCGCGTTCCGCGTCTGGGACTCGACCGCGCTGCCGGCGTTCGCGGGCCTCTTCGTGCCGCTCACCGAGGAGGACTTTCGCGTGGACGTGTCGAGTACGGAGTTGCGGGGGAGGTGATCGCGGAGCGAGCGACGAAAAGCCGAGCGGCCGCCCGAACGGCGGCCGCTCGCGTCTCGGCGGTTCCTTACTTGATGATCGGCAGGGGCTGAGCGACGCCCGGCGGGATCACCTGCACCGGCGCGTCCTTGACCGGGCGGCCGGGCGGCGGCGGTGGCGGTGGCGGATCCTTCGGCGCCGGGGTCTTGTCGTTCGGGTCTTTCAGGCTCTGCTTCAACTGGTGCCAGCCGAACTTAACGAACGCGGCGCGCCGCTTCTCGTCGGAGGTGAACGCGTACTGCCCGAACCCGGCCGGCGTCGGGTTGAAGTTCTGGTTCGGCTGCGTCTCGAACCCGAAGTCCCTCATGTTCAGCCCGTTCTGGGTGAGCAGGTACGCGAACGCGATGTCGCGCAGGGTCACCGCGTGCATGTCGGCGATGCCCGCGTTCGGGTTCCGCTGGAACCACACCTGGGTCACCATCGCGTCGGCCCCCACCGCGGCCAACTTGTCCGGGTTCTCGCCCTTCTTGAACGCCTCCGGGTAATCACCGACCCGCACCTCGTTGCGGACCAGCGCCTTGAGGAACGGGACCTCCTCCTTGCCCTTCTGCTGGATGATGAAGTTGAGCGCCTGGCCCTTCGCGTACCCCTGCACGCCGTCTTGGATCACGATGCGGCGGAGCATCCCGTTGGCCTCGGGGAACTGCCGCAGGTTGCCGTTGCCGATCTGGTAGACGAGTTGCTCCAGGTCGCGCGGGTCGTCGCGGGTGCCGAGCCACTTGGCGACGATGAGCTTGTACGTCTCGGTGTGCGGCCCGGACCCGTTGAGCGCCTGCATCGAGGCGCTCTGGTTGAACAGCAGCACCCCGCTCACCTGCTGCCACTGGATCACGGTCCGCGGGATGTGTTCGAACGGGATCTGGGACTCGGCGAACAGCACCGCGGCGACGTCGGCCAGGCTCGGCTGCTTGGGCGGGGTCGGGGCGCGGCCGCCGACGAACTGCCGCTGGATCATGTCGCCGTACAGCGTGTTGCGGCGGTCGGACACGGCCTTGCCGCCCTCCGCCGGGCTGCGGTCCATCGCCGCGAACATCTCCAGGTTGTACGGCGACTTGAGGATCTCGACGTACAGGTCGCGGGACTTCGGCGCGTTCTTGAGCGCGGTGCGGAACGTCTTCAGCCCGGGGAGGTTGTGCTCGAACTTGGCGTCCTTGTCTTCGAGGAACGTGTCGACCCGGGCCTTCAGGTCGTCGGCCTCGGCCTTCGGCAAGAGCCGGATGCTGCGGGAGCGGATCTCGGCGTCGGGGTCGGTGGTCGCGCCTTCGAGTAGGGCTTGCCGCGCGGCCCGCCCCATCTTCGCGAGCTCGGCCTGAGCCTCTTCGCGCCCGCGGTAGTCCTCGTTGCCGAGCCGCTTGACCAGTTCGCGCGCCTTCGACAGCTCTTCGGGCGGGATCACCAGGTCCTTCGGGTCCGGGGAGGCGCCGAGGGCAGTTCCGGCGGCCAGCGCCCCGCACAGCAACAGCATTGCCCGAAGCCGACTCATGTGTCGTCCCCCGCGAACTCGCGGCGCGCGGAACGCGCGCTACTAACAACAATGACGCATCACCCGGGCCGCGCCAACCACAATCCGCGCCCCGAGGCGTTCGCCGTTACCCTCTACCCTGTGCCAGAAAGGGAAAAGACCGCTCACCCTCACGACGAGCCGGGGCGGCTCACGGATTATTCTCCCGCCACGCCTTCCACTTCGCGGCCGCGTCCTTGCGCTTGTCCTCGGGGATGCTGTAACGCGTGTAGGTGATCGACGTGGTGCCGTTGCCCTTGAAGTGGTCCTCGATGTGGTAGCTGTCGACCTTCTGCCCAGTCATCGTCACGGCCGCGGCCAGCGCCATATCGCCGAGGGTGATCGTCGTGCGGACGATCTGCCCGCCCACGTTGGTGCTGCGGGTGGTCACCACGGTCTCGTCGCCGATCAGCTTCTCGACCGCGGGCAGGTGCTCCTTGGACTGGGTGCGGGCCAGGGTGTTGAACGCGTACCCGCGGTACAGCGGGGTGGCGCTGGGGCTGCCCAGGAGTCGCACCGCGACCCGAACCGCCACGTCGTTGCTCCCGGCGTTCGACGCCAGGTTCATGGCCGAGTACATCTCGTAGGCGTCGGTGCGGGTGTCGATCCACGCGATGAGGATGGCCTTGAGCGCCTGCGCCCTGCCGTCGGTGCCGTTCGTGGCCTGGATCACCCCCGAGGTGGTCAGCACGCTCGAGAACAGCGTGTTCCGCTGGCCGCCGGCCGCCCGCACCTGTGAGTCCACGAACAGCACCACCGCCACCTCCATCGCGGTGACGGCCCGCGGGGCGGTGCCGCGCCCGATGCGGGCGTAGTACAGTTCCTGCTTCAGGCTCGCGACCGCCGGCCCGAGGTCGCCCGCGCCGGAGCCGAGCGCGGCGAGCAGTTTGCGGCCGTTGGGGGCGTTCAGGAACTCGACGAACAGCTCGCGGGCGGCCTTGCCGGACACGGTGCCCTTGCCGGTCCAGGTCCAGCCGAACATGCTGAAGTCGCCGCGTACGGTGGCCCGGAGCCGGTTCCACCCGGGCAGGTCGTGTTCGTACTTGCCTTCGGTGTCCGCGAGGAACGTGTCGAGCCGGGCCTTCATTTCGAGGTTGATGGCCCGCGTGAGCAGCCCGCGGGAGCGGGCGCGGACCTCGGGGTCCGGGCTGGCGTTCGCACCGTCGAGCAGCGCCTCGCGGGCCGCCCGGCCCATCGCGGTCAGGTCGCGCTCGGCGTCCT
>JBJSXS010000820.1:0-2029 GCA_046086545.1 Gemmata sp. | reverse complement strand
GCGGCGCCGGGTGCGGCACCTGCCCGGGTTCACGCGCAGCCTGCCCGAGCCGACCGCCAGTGCGGCACCCGTCGGGTCGGTCCCGTCGGGGCGGAGCCGCACCGGCGCCGCGGTGCCCACCGGCAGCGGGGCGTAGTTCGGCGAGGGTCCGGAGTTCCCATGTCCCGTTCGGGCTGGCTGCTTCTGGTGTGCCTGTGCGTGGCCGGGACCGCGCTCGGGGCGGTGCCGCGCCCGCCGGTCGGTCCCGTCGCGCGCGCGGGCGTCGATCTCGCGCCGGCCGACGACCCGTTCCCGATCCGGCGCGTGCGCGGGGCCGGCCCGGGCGAGCTGCTCGCCGAACTCGAGCCGGGCCCGGTGGTGCGGCTCCCGCGGGCCGAGTTCGAGGCCCGGGTGCGGGCCGCCGGGCGCGCGGCGCACCTGGCCAAACACGGCCCGCGCGTCGCGGACGCGGTGTACACGGCGGAACTCGACGGGCCGTACCTGAGCGGCACCGGCGAACTGGGCGTCCTGAGCGCCGGCGGCGGGGCGGGGTTCCTGTCGCTCGACCCGCTCCGGCTCGCACTCAGCGACGTGCGGTGGGCGGGCGGCGAGGAGGCGGTCACCGCCGTACTGCCGGGACCGGCGCCCAACACGTCCGCGCCGGCGGTGTGGGTGTCGGGCGAGGGCCGCCGCGTGCTGCGGTTCAAGTGGTCGCTTACCAGCACGGCCGAACCGGGCGAGCGCAAGTTCGAGTTGCGCGTCCCGCCGTGCGCGACCTCCGCGCTGGAACTCACGCTGCCCGCCGATCAGGTGCCCACGGTGCCCGCGGACGTGCTGCTCACCGGCCCGTTCGAGGTGCCGGGATCGGCCGGGCGCCTGTGGAAGTTGCGGTTCGGCGCGCGTTCGCGGCTGGAGTTCGCGGTCCGCGCCGGCGGCGCGACGTCCGTGGGCGCCACGGCGGCGCTGGTCGCGCGGTACGAGCTGGGCCCCGGCCAACTGGCCGCGACGTTCGAGTACGAGTTGCGCCCCACCCGTGGGTCGGCGGGCGAGTGGTCGTTCGTCGCGGACCCCGGGCTGCGGGTCACCGAGGTGGTGGCGAACAACCGGGCCGGGTGGTCGGTGGACCCGCCGGCCACGCCCGGGGGCCCGCGGCGGGTGCGCGTCAGCCTGCGCCAGCCCGGCCCCGGCGGGAAGGTGCTGGTCACGGCCGTCGCGCCGCTGCCCGACCCGAGCCGGCCCGCCGACGCGCCGCTGCCCGCGGTGCGCCCGCTCGGCGCGGTGACCGAGTCCGAGAGCGTCGAGTTGCGGATCGCCCCGGGCCTGAAGGTCGAAAGCTGGAGCCCCGGCGATTACCGCCTGCTGGACGCGTCCGCCCCGGGCGCGCCGGCCGACCCGACGCGCGTGCTGGCGCTCGCCGGCACGCTCTTGCCCGCGGGTGCTGATGAGGTGTTCCGCCGGATGCCGTCGGTGCGCGTGGCTGTTCCCGACGCCGAGTTCGGCACCTTCGAGCGCCTGGAGTGGGTCCCGGGCCCGGCCGCCTCGGCCCTGATCGCGCGGGTCCGCGTGCGCGTGGTGCAGGGGCCGCTGTTCCAGCTCGCGGTGCGCCCGCCGCCGGGCCTCCTGCTCGACCGCGGCGCCGCGGCGACGGACGAACTGGTGTCGCACATCGGCCTCCCGGGCGCGGCCGGGCAGGCGATCGAGTTCGCGCGCCCGCTCCTGTCGGGCCAGTCGGCCGAGTTGCGCTTGGAGTTCCGCGGCGGCGGGGTGAAGGCGGGCGACCCGGTGCCGTTCCCGGCGTTCGCGGTCCTCGGCGCGGCCGAGCGCGACGGGTGGCTGAGCGTCGCGGCCGACCCGGCGTGGGCGGTGACCGCACGCGGCGGGGGTGGGGCGGCGCCGGCGGGCCTGTGGGGGTGGCTCACGACCGACGCGCCGCCCGACGCCCGAGCCGTGTACACGTTCCGCGCGAAGGAGCCGGACGGGTTCGTTTCACTTGTCCTCGCCCGCCCGAAGGTGCGAGCGCAAGCGCAGGTGCTCCTCGACGCGGGCGCGG
>JBJSXS010000819.1:0-2924 GCA_046086545.1 Gemmata sp. | reverse complement strand
CCGGCGGCGGCACCGACGCGAACCCGGTGGGAACCGCATATGTCGGACTGGCGCACGCCGGCGGGTGCGAGGTCGCGCGCTGGGGCTGGATCGGCACCCGGTACGAGATCATTAGCCGCACCGCGAAGCTCGCGCTCAACGCCGTTCGGTTGGGGTTGCTCAAAGGGTGAAGGTGACAGTTCGACCACACGCTGAGACCAAGACCGTGAAGTCAGAAACGACCAGCGCCGGCGCAGACATCTTGTCGCAACTCGGATTTTCTCCGAGGGTCAGATTCGACGCGGTCGAATGGGCTTCGGTACCCTCCCAGCCCGGTGTTTACGTCGTCTTCGATCAAGACGAATGCGTATACGTGGGTATGGCCGGGCGCGACGGAAAAGGTGCGCTACAAAAGCGGCTGAAAGACCACTCGACCGGACAAGTGGTCAATATGTTCGCACAGTATTTGTTCCTCGCGCGAGTGCAATTCATGTGCGAAGAGCGAATCACCCATCCGCGGGAAGCAAAGAAAGCGTGCCGTCAATACATCGCCGAACGGTGTTCCTTCCGTTACCTCGCAACGGCGAGCGCAGTCGAAGCCCGCTCCCTGGAGGAGAGGCTGAAACGGGAGATGTCGCCCGCGCTCAACAAGTCCGAGAACACTTGACCACTTACGATCACTCACACCCCCAACTTTGCCTTCGCGTCATCCAGAATGGCTTTGGTCGCGGTGGCGCCCACGCGGGTCACGCCGATCGCGCGCACCTCAATCAGTTTCTCGAACGTGCGCACCCCACCGGCCGCCTTGACTTGCACCCACGCGGGGCTGTGTTCGCGCATCAGCTTCAGGTCTTCGACCGTCGCGCCGGTTTCCGCGTAGCCGGTGCTCGTCTTCACCCAGTCGGCCCGCACCTCGCCGCAAATCTTACACAGCACCCGCTTGTGCTCGTCCTTCAGGTACGCGTTCTCGAAAATGACCTTCACCTTCGCGACCCGCGCGTGCGCGGCACGCACCACGGCGGCGATGTCGTCCGCGACGTAGTTCCACTCGCCCGAAAGCACTTTCCCGACATTCACCACCATGTCGAGTTCGGTTGCGCCGTCGTCCATCGCCCGCTCCGCCTCGAGCACCTTGACGGCGGTCAGGTGCCCGCCGTGCGGGAACCCGATCACCGTGCTCGCCTGAACCGTCGTGCCCGCGAGCAGTTTCGCCGCCAGGCGCACGCCGTAGGGCTTGATGCACACCGACGCGACGTTCAGGTCGCGTGCGAGCAGGCAGCCCCGTTCGAGGTCCGCGTCCGTCAGATTCGGTTGCAGCAGGGAGTGGTCGAACATGCGGGCGAGTTCGGCAATGGAGGGGTTGCTCATTGCGATCCTCAGGAGTTTAAGCCAGACAATGCGGGTGGTACGGTCAGCATACGGGGCCGGCGCGAACTCGACCGACCTTGACCCGCTTCGCGGTCATGGTATGCGTGGGGGCTCTCGATATGAGAAGGTGCTGGAGGCTCCGCCATGCGTCGGGTCGCGCTCGCCGGGTTGGTCGCGGTCGTGTTCGCGTCGTCCGCCGGCGCGGCCGAACCGACCACGTACAAAGCCGTTGTGACCGACCCGGAGGTCAAGCTCCGCGCCGGTCCGAGCGACACGTTTCCGGACACCGGCACGCTCCCCAAAGGCGCAACCGTCACCGTCGAGAGGGACGAGGGAAACGGGTGGCTCGCGGTCACCGCGCCCAAGGGGTCGGTCAGTTGGATCATGTTCACCTTCGTTGAGGACGTGGCCGGCGACCGTCCGGCCCCGCGGATCGGCTTCGTCAGTCACGACGGCGAGGTGACGGTCGCGGCCGGAAAGGCCGGGCTGGCGCAGCCGCTGAACATCCGCCGCGAGAGGGTGCCGCAGGGCACCGCCCTACTCATCATCGGCCCGACCGCCACGTTCGACGGCAAGAAGTGGCTCCCCATCGAGCCACCCGCCGGCGATGTACGCTACCTCCCGAAGACCGCGGTGAAGCTCGAACAGCCGGTGCGGAACAACTTCACCGTGCGCGTCAACGAGAGCGTCACGCCAGTACCGGCCGGGTCCGCGGCGATGCCTGCCGGTGGCCCGCCCGCGAGCATCCCGGGGCCGTCCTCGACGCCCACCTCAGGCAACGGCGGCACCACGACCGCGAAGCCAATCGTGAACCACCCGCTCTGGGCGCAGGCCGAGAACGCCGAGCGCGAGGGCCGCCTCATGGATGCGGACAAGCTGTACTTCCAGCTTGCGGAGGAACTCAACCGCACCGGCGGTGAGAACGACGCCGTGAACCTGTGCTACACGCGGATACACGAATTGCGCCGCAAGCAGCGGGAGGCGCGAGAGGCGCGAGAAACCCGCGGCACCGGCAACCCGATCGTGACGCCCCCGACGGCCACGAACCTGCTCAAACCGCCGACAAAGGAAAAGGATGACCGCGGGGTGCGGCCGGGGACCCCGGAAGCGCTGCCGCCTGCGGCCGGCGCCGAAGACCGCTCACAGACCACCGCCACCGGGGTGATCCGGCGCTCGACGCTGACCCCCGACGGCCCGAACCGCGCGCTCTACATGCTGGAATCGCAGGGCGTGGTTAAGATGTACCTGGTCGCCGGGCAGGGCGTCGATCTGGAGCGGTACATCGGCAGGCGGGTGGACGTGTACGGCACCGCGACCTCGCGCAACGGACTGTCGAAGCCGTACATGGTGGCGACCAGCGTGGACCCGGTGCAGTAAACGGATCTTTTGGTGGCTGCCCTCGCACGAGCGGCCGCCCTGCACACGGCTCGCAAATCCTCGCCACCCGCTCCCACAAAGGGAAAGCGGAGCAAGCGAACGCACACGGCCCGCGGACAGTTGTCCGCGGGCCGCAGGTGTTAGGTCGGGAGCGCGTCAACTATTAGTGGTTCAGCATGAACTCGTTGGTGTTGAGCAGC
>JBJSXS010000818.1:0-10427 GCA_046086545.1 Gemmata sp. | reverse complement strand
CCCACCCGATCACGCGCCGCGAGTGGCTGCAGGTCGGCGGGTTGGGCGCGGCCGGCCTGACCCTGCCGCAGTTGCTCAGCGGGCCCGCGCGCGCGGCCGGCGGGCCCGCGCCGAAACTTGCCGGCGAGCTCGGCTCGTCGTTCGGTCGCGCGAAGAACTGCATCTTCCTGTGGCTCCAGGGCGGGCCCCCGCAGCACGAGACGTTCGACCCGAAGCCGGACGCGCCGGCCGAGGTCCGCGGCCCGTTCCAGCCGATCGCCACCACGGTGCCCGGCGTCCGCTTCTGCGAACTGCTGCCCCGCACCGCCCGGCACGCGCACGAACTGGCCGTCGTGCGGTCGCTGTCCACCCGCGACGACAACCACGACGTGAGCGCGTACTGGCTGCTCACCGGCTACCCGTACGGCCCCGGAAGCGCCCGCCAGATCAAGCCGACGGACTGGCCGTACTTCGGCTCGGTGGTCAAGATGCTGAAGCCGAGTACGAAGCTGCCGGCGCTCACCACCGTGTGGGTGCCGGACGTGATGCGGCTGAACGACAACGTCACGCCCGCCGGTCAGACGGCCGGGTTCCTCGGCAAGCAGTGGGAGCCCGAGCGGTTCGTCGGCGACCCGGCAAAGCCCGACTACCAGATCGAGGGGCTGGACTTCGGCGTCGGTTTCTCGAAAGACCGGATCGCGAGCCGAAAACAGTTGCTCGGGCAACTCGACCGCTCGTTCGCGCCGCGCTCCGGGACGGACGCGGTGCGGGCATGGGACCGGCTGTCCGCGAACGCCCTGGACCTGGTCACCTCCGGGGCGGCCCGCGCCGCGTTCGACCTGTCCAAGGAGGCGGACCGAACCCGCGACCGGTACGGCCGGTACAACTGGGGCCAGTCGTGCCTGCTGGCCCGGCGGCTCATCGAAGCGGGGGTGCGCCTCGTCCACGTCAACTGGCCCCGGGAGCCGGGCGACTCGGCGGTCGACAACCCGCTCTGGGACACACACGCCCAGAACGCCGACCGGCTGCAGGATTGCCTCTGCCCGATGTTCGATGTGACGTTCGACGCGCTCATGACCGACTTGGCCGAGCGGGGGCTGCTGGCGGAGACACTGGTGGTCGTGGTGGGTGAGTTCGGCCGCACGCCGAAGATCAACGCCGCCGGCGGGCGGGACCACTGGGGCCACGTGTTCAGCGCCGCGTTCGCCGGGGCCGGGGTCCGCGGCGGGTCCGTCGTCGGGGCGAGCGACCGGAACGTGGCGTACCCGAGGACGGACCCCATCACGGGGGGCGACTTCACCGCCACCATCTTCCACCTCCTCGGGATCGACCCGCACGGGACGTTTCGGGACAAGGCCGACCGGCCGCACCCGCTCACCAAGGGCGTGCCGATCGCGGGGGCGCTCGGCACGAACACGGCGGAGCGGAGTGACCCCGGGGGCGACATCGCGCTGGTCCCGCCCTACGACACGAGTCTGGTCCTCGACGCCGAGTTCGCGGGGAAGCGCCCGCTGGTCGCCTGCTCCCCGCCCACCCGCGAGAAGGGCTGGCGCGCCGACCCGTTGACCGGCTCGCTGGCGGTGCAGAAGGACGGGCGGGGCATCTTCGTGGGTTTCGACGCCGGCAGCGAGGTTGCACCGGGCACGACGGCGGTGCTCGCCCAGGAGATCCGCAACGCGCGTGGCGGGAACTACACGTTCACCATCGAGGCGGCGGGCGAGGGCGCGACCGCGGACGACTTCGCGAAGCTGTTCGCCGCGCACTTCGAGTGCCGTCTGGCGCTGGTCCGGTACAGGGACGCGAAGAAAGACCCGCGCGAGGCGACGGACCTGGGCAGCGCGGTTTTCAAGCCGGAGTTCGGGAAGTTGAAGGTCGTCGCCGTCGACCGCTTTCTCGGGTCGCGCGGCGGCGGGTCCAACTTCCAGATCGGGAACGGCCTCGGGGTTCGCCTGAGCGTGAAGAAGTCATCTCCCGGCGCGCTCGCGTGCTACGGCCGCGCCGGGCTCCGCGTGAGTGCGGTGACGGTCGAATTCGGAGCGGCGCCCCGTGACGAGAACAACACCCTGTGACCGCGCCCGCCGCGGACGGGGGCCAAGACACGGCGCGAGCGCCACGCGATTACGCGATCCGATCCGCCCGGGGGGTGCTTCTCGGCTCCTCCGCTCTCGTCTGTTCCCGAGTGCGCCCGACGCCACGGCGGGCAAGGGGCCCGCGTAGCTAATCGGTTAGACGGAGGCTCGCTACGACCACGGGGCGGGCGCTTCGTCAACGGGCCCACCAGCCGCGCCTGGCGGACGGGCCCGACGGCACAGGGCGCGAGTTGCCGGCCCAGGAGTTGGCGAAAGGGGACCGCACGTGGGCGGAGTTCGCCGGGCGGTCGCCCCATGGCAAGGGGCCGTCGTCCTGGGTCTGCGGGATGGGCCGGAGAGCGCCGAATGCGGCGAGCGCGAGACCTTCGGATGACCGAAGGCGGGCCGGTCGATACCTGGCTGCTCAACCTCGAAAGGGCACGCTGATGCCGTTCCGCCCGGAGCGTGTGCGATGCATGGACGAGGGCGGCCGCCACTGACTTGTTCCAGAAAGCCGAGGTCGAATCGTGAACACCATGAACTCATACACCATGACACGGCGCGAGCTTCTGCGGGCGGGAATGCTCGCTCCGCTGGTACTGCCGTCGCTACCGGTACAGGCGTCTCCGAGCGTGAAGCGGCGCGCGAAGGCGTGTGTTGTGCTGTTCATGTGGGGCGGGCCTGCCCAACAAGACACGTGGGACATGAAGCCTGACGCCCCTGATGTCTACCGCGGTGAGTTCAAGCCCATCGCCACGAGTGTTCCGGGGCTGCGAATCTGCGAACACCTGCCAGAGCTGGCGAAGCGCGCTCATGAACTCTGCTTGATCCGGTCGATGACGCACGCGGATGTGAACCACACCACGGCGACACACCATCTGCTGACGGGACGCCCAGCCCCTCAAGGCACGTTGAAGGACGACTGGCCCAATTACGGTGCGGTTATCTCCTACCTGGGCCGGGGTCAGGGCCCGCTGCCGCCTTACGTTTCCATGATGCCGATCGTGAAAGATAATCCGGCACCGAGGTTCGTCGAGGAAAGTCACGGCCAAGGGGCGGGGTTTCTCGGCCCCGTCTTTAACCCCATGCGCATCGATGCGGACGGCACCAAGCCCGACTACCGAGTCGGGGACTTCAGCCTCCCGCAGGATACGCCCCCCACACGCATGGGTGGCCGAGCCGAGTTGCGTTCACAGTTGGATCGGCGGCTGTCCAAGCTGGCCTCAGGGGATGTGGGCGCGATGCCGGAGCATTATCGCCGCGCGTTTGATCTGCTGGCACGCCCCGAAGTCACCAAGGCGTTTGATCTGTCGCGCGAGCCCCTGGCGGTGCGCGAGCGTTACGGCATGAACCTCCACGGGCAGTCGGTGCTGCAGGCGCGACGGCTGGTCGAAGCGGGCGTTCCCGTGGTCACAGTGTTTTGGCCGAACGATGGCATCAAGAATGTGAGCGTGTACTGGGACACGCATCGTCGCAATTTCATCGATCTCAGATCGCGCCTGTGCCCGGTGACTGACCGCGCCACCTCGGCACTCCTCGACGACCTCAAGTCCCGTGGCATGCTCGATGAAACCTTGATCGTCTGGACAGGTGAAATGGGCCGCACCCCGAAAGTGGGGCAATCCGTGGTCGGCGGAGCAGGGGCCGGACTCGATGGACGCGATCACTGGGGCAAACTTTTCACCACCGTGCTCGCGGGGGGCGGAGTCAAAGGCGGTATGGTCTATGGCTCCAGTGATAAGTACTCCTCTGAGCCGGCAACCAATCCCACAACTCCTGCGGACCTGGCTGCCACGATCTACCACCTGCTGGGAGTCCCGCAGCATACCGAAATCCGCGACCGTCTGAATCGTCCGCTGACTTTGTGCGACGGGCGCATCATCGGTGGAGTCGTGGCGTGACGGCGGAGTCGAACGGGAGGCGCGGCACGGCCGCCCGGCTGTCTCGCCGGCCGGGCAGTGGTTGTTGTTCGGCTCCGACCGCCCCGGCACGATGCGACTGTGTGCTGCGTCCCGCGAAGCCGAGGAGACCTCCCGCTCACCGACGCCCCCACTGGTCGCGGGTGAGTCGGGCCCTGCTGGCCGGCCGCGGCATGATTTCCGCACGGGTGATCGGTTCGACCAGCCGCCCCGGGGAGTTGCCGCGGGACCGCCCGGTGCATTCCCGGGGCGTGTTCGCCAAGCGGTACCACCTGCTCGGCATCGACGTAAGACCGCCACAACCGCCGGCCTCTCCGGGCGGCCCCGGTAGCCGCTCGACCGGCAGGTGCCGATTCGGGAGATGATCTGATGCCTCATTCTCGGCTGCCCACCGCGTTACTCGTGATCGTCGTCACCGCCGAACCGGGGCGCGCCGCGCCACCGGACTTTGATCGGTCCGTGCTGCCGATCCTGGCGTCGCGCTGTTTGCAGTGCCATGCGGGTGAGGACGCAAAGGGCGGCCTGGACCTCACCCGCCACAAGACCGCGGGCAAGGCGTTCGTTCCGGGCAAGCCGGACGAGTCGGGGTTGTGGAAGCGCGTGGCGTCGCACGAAATGCCACCGAAGAAACCGCTGTCCGATGCAGAGCGAGCCGTTTTGAAATCGTGGATCGAGGGCGGGGCCAAATGGGGCACTGATCCGATCGACCCGTTCGCGATCACCACGAGCAGCCGGGCCGGCCGCGACTGGTGGAGCCTGCAGCCGATCGTCCGGCCGGCTGCGCCCGCCGCGGGCAGCCCGGTCGATGCGTTCATCCGAAACCGGCTGGCGGAAGCGAAGATGCGGCCCGCCCCGGTCGCCGACCGGCGGACGCTCGTCCGCCGCGTGTACTACGACCTGCTCGGCCTGCCGCCGAGGTACGAGGAGGTGGAAGCGTTCGTCAAGGACGACCGGCCAGACGCCTACGAGAAACTGATCGATAAGCTCCTCGCATCGCCCCACTATGGGGAGCGCTGGGGCCGCTACTGGCTCGACGCGGTCCGGTACGCCGAGACGTGCGGGTACGAACGCGATCAGGTCAAACCGGACGTGTGGAAGTATCGCGACTGGGTGATCCGGGCGTTCAACGACGACCTGCCGTTCGGGCGGTTCGTGCAGGAGCAACTGGCGGGGGACGAACTGCCAGACGCGACCGAGCGGAGCGTCATCGCTACGGGCTTCATCCGCCTTGGCACCTGGAACGACGAGCCGAACGACCCCAGGGAGTACCAGTACGACCGGCTCGAAGACATGGTCGGCACCACGACGACGGCGTTCCTGGCGCTCACCGTGCGGTGCGCCCGCTGCCACGACCACAAGTTCGACCCGATTTCCCAACAGGACTACTACCGCGTCGGCGCGGCGTTCTGGGCGGGGCACGTTCAGCCCGGCTCGGCCCTGGGCGGTCCGGACGCGAAGGCGCTTGGCCATGCGAACGTGTTCGGCTGGACCGACAAGGCCCGCACCGCACCGCCGCTGCACCTGTTAAAGAAGGGCGACCCGAACCGGCCCGGACCTGTGGTCGAGCCCGGGCACCTGTCGGCGGTCCCCTCCCTGGACAAGCCGCTCGCCGTCCCGCCCGAGCGGGCAAAGACGACGACCCGCCGACTTCAGCTTGCCAACTGGATCGTCGACCCGAAGAACCCGCTGGCGGCGCGAGTCTGGGTGAACCGCCTCTGGCAAGGGCACTTCGGCAGTGGCCTGGTTCGAACGCCGGACAACTTCGGCTTCACCGGCGAGAAGCCCACGCACCCCGAACTGCTCGATTGGCTGGCGGCCGAGTTCCTCGCGAACGGCGGCAGGACGAAGCCGCTTCACCGGCTTATTCTGCTCTCCGACACGTACCGCCAAAGTTCGGTCCATCCCCAGCAAGAACAGTACGCGAAAGCCGATGCGTCGAACCGCATGTGGTGGCGGGCCGAGCGCCGCCGGCTGGACGCCGAGGCGCTGCGGGACTCGCTCCTCGCGGCGGCCGGGAACCTGAAAACTGAAAAGATCGGCGGCCCCAGTTTCGCGCCGGTCATTCCGCCCGACGCGCTCGAAGGGCTCTCGACGAAAGCCGCCGCGTGGAAACCGTCCCCGCCAGAGGAACAGGGGCGCCGGGCGGTGTATGTGTTCGCCAAGCGCGGGTTGTTACCGCCGCTGCTCACCACCTTCGACCTGCCCGACACGACGCTGCCGAACTGCCGCCGGGATGTCACCACCGTTCCGACTCAGGCACTCGCACTGCTCAACAACCCGTTCGTCCACGAGCAGAGTGCGGCACTCGCCGCCCGGATCGGCCCGAAACGGGGCCAGATCGAACTGGCCACGGCGGCTTGGCGTCTCGCGCTGGCTCGCGACCCCCGACCGACCGAACTCCGGGCGGCCGTGGCCCATCTCGAAAAGCAGGCCATCGCATTCGCCGGCCACGCCGACCCGGCCCAGAAGACCCTGGCCTCGCTGTGCCATGTGCTGCTCAACACCAACGAGTTCGTATACGTCGATTAAGGGGCGAGCATGTTCAATTTGTTTCCCTGCCGGCTGATCCGGCGAGAGTTTCTGTGGGAGATGGGCGGCGGGTTCGCGGGCGTCGCCCTCGCCGGCCTTCTCGCTCGGGATGCTGGCGCCGAGTCGCCCCTCGCGGCCAAGAAGCCACACTTCCCGGGGAAGGCGAAGGCGTGCATCTTCCTGATGATGAACGGCGGCCCGAGCCAAGTGGACACGTTCGACCCCAAACCGGCCCTCGAGAAACACGCCGGGCAAGAGCTTCCGAAGGATAAGAAGTTCATCAACTCCGGCGGGCGAAGGATCGGCTTCCTCACCCCGGCGTTTCGCAAGTTCAAGCCGGGCGGGAACAGCGGGCTGCCGATCTCGGACTACTTCCCACACGTCCGCGAACACGCCGACAAGCTGGCCGTCATCCGAAGCTGCCACACCGACAGCCACGCGCACGGCTCGGCCCTGGTGATGATGAACACCGGCAAAACGTTCATCGGCCGGCCGGCGCTCGGGAGCTGGGCGGTGTACGGGCTGGGCACGGAAAACCAGAACCTCCCCGGCTACGTGGTGCTCATGGACAAACGCGGCGGGCCGATCAGCGGCCAGCCGAACTGGTCGAGCGGGTTCATTTCGGCGGCCTACAGCGGTACACTGTTCCGCCCGGCTGGCGACCCGATCCTCGACCTGCGCGGCCCGACCCACGTCACGAAAGAGGCGCAGCGGAACCAACTTGATCTTCTCGCCCAACTGAACCAACAGCACCTGGACGCACGGCCCGGCGGGCGGGAACTGGCGGCGCGGGCGCAAAGCTACGAACTGGCGTTCAACATGCAGGCGGCCGCCCCCGAAGCCGTCGATTTCGGTACGGAGACGAAAGAGACGCTCGCCCTGTATGGCGTCGGCGACAAGACGACCGACGAGTTCGGCCGGAACTGCCTGATCGCTCGTCGGCTGGTGGAGCGCGGCGTGCGGTTCGTGCAACTCTACAGCGGCGGCGGCCACCTCGAGGACACCTGGGACGCCCACGCCGGCATCGAGAGCAACCACGGCAAACACGCCGCCGAGGTGGACCGACCGATCGCCGGGCTGCTCACCGACCTTGCCAGGCGCGGACTACTGGACAGCACGCTCGTCGTCTGGGGCGGTGAGTTCGGACGGATGCCGTTCAGCGAGGGCAAGAACGAACCCGGCCGCAACCACAACCCATACGGCTTTAGCATGTGGCTGGCGGGCGGAGGGGTGAAAGGCGGTATCACCTACGGGGCGACCGACGAACTCGGTTTCGAGGCGGTGGAGAACAAAGTCCACGTCCACGACCTGCACGCCACGATACTGCACTTGATGGGCCTGGATCACGAGAAGCTGACGTACTTCCACCAGGGCCGCCACGAACGGCTCACCGACGTGCACGGTGTCGTGGTCAAGGGTGTGGTCGCCTGAACGATGTCTGCCCCGGGCGCTCGCCCCGGGGCAGATCAGATCGTTCGAAACACGAGCAGGTCTGCAACGATTTTCGCCTGCGATTTTCCGTTGAGACACCCGCGGGGCGGGCGCACCTCGAACGGATGACGGCGCAGGGGGTTGGGGCTACACCGGGAGGGCACCCGATGCCCCTAGCGCTGGCGACGGTGTTCGCGGGCGTGCCGGACCCGCGGCGCGCCACGGAGAACACGGTCCGGGAGTTGACCGACATCCTGGTGGTCGGCACCTGCCCCGTCATCGTCGGGGCCGACGGGTGGGAGCGAATCGCCGAGTCCGGGCGCGAGGACGGCTTCTTCCGCCGGTTCCTCGAACGCTCGAGGCGGTCGGTCCAGCGCCGGGTGGCGGCCGCATCGGAACGGGAGCGGGCCGACGAGTCGGACGTGACGGCACCCTCCGAAAACAGGAACGGATGCCGATCACGATAAATCACTCGTCGACCAGATGATCCGCCGGGCGCGTGCCTCGCGGGGGCGTTGCCACTCGGCCCGGCCGAAGGTGCTCCGGCGGTCGTACATTACACGCGAATCATGCTCCGGACGCGGCGCGCTACGGAACCGGGTTCCGGCCCCGCGCCGCCGCGTCCATCAAATGAGGCCCTCCCGGAGCCGGCACCATGAAACGTCGCGTCTGGGCGGTCCTGATCGGTACCGCCTGCGGGCTGTCTGCGGTGGCTCCCGCCGCCGACCCGAAGCCGCCCGCCAATGTCGGAGAACTCTTCGCCGACTTCGACCCGCGTAAAGACGCCCTCGACGCCAAGGTGGTGCGGGAGTGGGAAGAGTCCGGTACCGTGTACCGTTCCGTCACCTACCACGTCGGCACGTTCAGGGGAAAGCCGGCCCGCGTGGCGGCGTTCTTCGGGTTCCCGAAGGGGGCCCAGAAGGTGCCCGGCCTGCTGCACCTGCACGGCGGCGGCCAGCGGGCGTTCCTGAAGGAAGTCGAGTTCTACGCCAAGCGCGGGTACGCGTGCCTGTCGGTCAACTGGGGCGGGCGGGAGATGGAGAACGCGAAGGCCGGCGACCCGAACACCGACTGGGGGGCGGTCGACCCGACCCAGACCAACGTGCCCGGCTACTTCAACCTTAAGCCCGGGGACAAGTGCCTCGACCCGTTCGACTCGCCCCGCAACAACAACTGGTACCTGCTGACGCTCGCCGCCCGCCGCGGGCTGACCTTTCTTGAGCAACAGCCGGAGGCCGACCCGGAGCGGCTCGGCGTGTACGGGCACTCGATGGGCGGCAACCTGACGGTGTACGTGGCCGGCAGCGACCGCCGGGTAAAGGCCGCAGCGCCGTCGGTCGGCGGGTCCGGGTTCCGCACCCGGCCGTGGCCGCTGCTGCCGCAGGTAAAGCTGGAGACCCCGACCGGCGACGGGAAACTGTTCGACGCGACGTTGGGGTTCGAGTCCTACGCCCCGCACGTCACGGCCCCGCTGCTGTGGCTCGGCGCGACCAACGACTTCCACGGGGTCATGGACGACACCTACCGCACCGGGGCGCTGATCCCGCACCGGCACGTGCGGTACGCCTTCGCCCCGCACCTGAACCACCGGTCCACGCCGGAGTTCGAGGTCACCCGCCCGCTCTGGTTCGACCGGCACCTGAAGAAGACGTTCGCCTTCCCGGAGACGCCGGAGTCGGAGCTGACCCTCGCCGCCGGGGTGCCCGAGCTGCGGGTCACGCCCGACGCCTCGCAACACGTGGCGGCGGTGCACGTCTACTATTCGATCGACCCGGACCCGCGGGCCCGGTTCTGGCGGTCGGCCGCGGCCAAGAGAACCGGGGCCACGTGGTCGGCGAAGCTCCCGGTCCCGACGACGGAACGGCCGCTGTTCGCTTTCGCCAACGTGGTGTACCCGTTGAAGAGCGCCGAGCCGGTGCCGTTCGCCAAACCGACCGAGACATACGCCCTCACTTCGTTACTGCACACCCGCATCCCGAACGAGTTGCAGAACGCCGCGGTGAAGGCGACGGACAAACCCGCGCCGCTGATCGACGACTTCGCGAACGGGTGGCGGGACTGGTACACCCTGTCGGCCGACAGCCCGCACCACTGGGAGTTCTCGACCCGCAAGTTGTGCGACCCGGCGTGGCAGGGGAAGCCGGGGCAGAAACTCGCCTTCGAGGTGACGGCCGAGAAGCCGAACGAACTGGTGGTGGTGCTGACCGAGAACGTCTTCCGCCAGTACCGCGGGAAGCAGCGGCAGGCCGCCGCGGTGGTGAAGTTAACCGGCGGCCAGGAGCCGCAGCTGGTGTCACTGGAGCCGAAGGACTTCGCGGACGGTGATGGCAAGACCTTGGCATCGTGGGGCGAGGTCGACCTCCTGAGCCTACGGGCCTATCACGAGAGCGGCGGTAAGCTGCTAGGATGCAAGTCCTGGGCGGGTGCGCAGCCGGCGTTTCGGAAGCTGGCCTGGGCGGGCGAGGGCAGGTGAGGCCAGGGCCACGCACTCCCGGGTGTA
>JBJSXS010000817.1:0-4993 GCA_046086545.1 Gemmata sp. | reverse complement strand
CTTCGAGCTCACGGCAGTCGTCTGAGTCCGTTCTCTCGGGCCGCGACGCACGCGTCGCGGCCCGACGATTCCTCTCCACCCCGCACCGAGCGTTCCACCATGCGCCCCTCGTTCCTCGCCCTGCTCCTGTGTGCCGCTCCGCTGTCGGCGGCCGACTACCCCAAGATCGCGGCGCCCAAGGCCGACGAGCCGCTGGCGAAGGAACTCTCCCTGCCGAAGGCCGGGACGTACCTCGATTCGGTGGGTGTCAACTGGACCCGCGACCGCGACTGCATCACCTGCCACACCAACATGCCGTACCTGACGGCCCGACCGCTGCTCAAGGGCGACGAGGGCTGGAAGGAGGTCCGCGCGTACCTCGAAAAGGACGTGAAGGGCTGGTCCGAGGGCGGGAAGCCCAAGGGCGACGCCTACGTCGTGTCGACCGCGTTCGCGCTGGCGTTCAACGACGCGCAGCAGGGCGGGAAGCTCCACGACCAGACCCGGGCCGCTCTGGACCGCATGTGGGCGGTGCAGCGCTCGACCGGCGAGTGGAACTGGCTCAAGTGCGCGTGGCCCCCGCTCGAGCACGACGACTACTACGGGGCGGTCCTCGCGGCACTGGCGGTCGGGTACGCGCCCGGCGAGTACCCGAAGACCGAGAAGGCCCAGGCCGGCGTTGCCAAACTGAAGGCCTACCTCAAGAAGACCCCGGCGCCGGACCTGCACCACACCGCGATGCTCCTGTGGGCGTCCACCAGGCTCGACGGGCTGATGACGGCCGACGAGCAGAATGCCGCGATCAAGTCGCTGCAAGCGAAGCAGCGCAAGGACGGCGGCTGGTCGCTGCCGTCGCTGGGCGAGTACAAGCGCCGGGACGAGAAGAAGACCCCCAACGACCCGAACGCAGACAGCGACGGGTACGGCACCGGGTTCGTCACCTACGTCCTCCTCCAGTCGGGCGCGAAACCGACCGACGAGTCGGTCGCGAAGGGCTTGGCGTGGCTGAGGGCGAACCAGCGCGAGAGCGGCCGCTGGTTCACGCGCTCCCTGAACAACGACAAGGCCCACTACATCGCCAACGCCGGCACCGCGTTCTGCGTGCTCGCGCTGGTCGAAGCCGGCGAGAAGGTGAACAAGTAAAAGTCTTCCGGCCGCGTCCGGAGGCGCGCATTGCCCGGAGGTCGAGGTGAGTCTGCGCTCCGCGCGGAGCGGGCTCCGCGCGGCGCCAAATTCGGGTACGTCACTGCGGCACCGCTCGGCACGCGTTATCGTCGGCCCGGACTTGCCCCTGCGTTTACGCGCCGTTCGCCGCGCCGCCGGTGCTGCACCGCGTGCGCGATCTGTCGGGTCGGGTCGAAGGCGAACATCCACTGCCGATCATCCGCTCGCATCTCGCGGCTTCTGCCACCACGGCGTGTGCGCGGCACCCAAGGGTCGTACCCCGGCCCCCGCGCGCCGGGAACGGCCGATCGGGTGGCCGCCCGAGGCGTTGTGTGCCACAAGGGTCCGGGCGCGTCCGGCGCGGTTGTTACGTTCGCCCCGGTCGGACGTCTGTGTATAATAACCGGTCTCAGGGCCGAACTGTAACGCCAGCCGAGAGGCCGACATGCGCTCCCTGTTCCGTCCGGTCGCGCTGATGCTGTGGGCGCTCGCGCTCGCGGTGCCGGTGGTCGCGCAGCAGCCGGCGGCGCCCACCGCCGACGACGTGAAGGCGCTGCGCGACAGGTACCAGACCGAGCGCGCCGCCGCCCTCAAGGCCAAGTTCCCGGCCGACACGCTCGCCAAGGCCGACGACCTCGTCAAGCGGGCCGACGAGGCGCTCAAGGGCGACAACTACAAGATTGCGCTCCGCCACGTGCGCGACGCGCGCTGGCAACTCCCCTACCTGCCGCCGGGCCTGCCGCCGCACGTCACCCGGGTTCTGGGCGAGTCGCGTATGCGGCACGCCGACCGCGTCAACGCGCTCGCGTACAGCCCGGACGGGGCGTTCGTGGCGAGCGCCAGCCGCGACTTCACCGTGAAGGTCTGGGACCTGGGCAACGGCCGCGAGACGACCACCTACCGCGGGCACGTCGACCAGGAGGGCGACCCGACCCGCTCGACCGACCCGGCCAAGGACGGCACCAACCCGCTCCACGTCACCGACGTCGCGTTCCACCCGAAGGAGCAGGTGGTCGCGTCGGCCAGCGGCAACCAGGTGCACACCTGGGACCCGGCCACCGGCAAGCTCATCAAGGTGCTGGTGAACCTCGGCAAGACCGACAAGCCCGTCAAGGCGCTCGCGTACAGCCCGGACGGGAAGTGGCTCGCGGTCGGCGCCGACGACGGCGTCCTGCGCGTGGTCGAGTCGGACACCGGCAAGGCGGTGTACACCAGCCCGTCGCGCAACGCCCGCATCGAGCGCGTCGCGTTCGCGCCGAACGGCAAACTGGTCGCACTGGGCGACAGCAACGCGCAGGTGGCGGTGTACGTGCCCGCGGGCCCGGGCAACCAGCTGGCAATGAGCGTGCAGGGCGCGGACCAGGGCGAGGTGGTGGGCGTCGCGTTCGGCGCCGACGGCGCGAGCGTGTTCACCGCCGGGCGCGACGGCAAGGTGCGGCTCACCGCCGGGCCGGACGCCGAGGGCAAGAGCGTCGGCAACACCGCGACCAAGCTCCGCGACTTCGTGGGGCACGGCGGGCCGGTCACGGGCCTCGCGGTCACCGCCGACGGCAAGCTGCTGGCCACCAGCAGCGAAGACAAGACGGTGCGCGTGTGGGACACCACCAGCGGCAAGCAGCTGCGCTCGTTCCAGGGGCACATGACGAAGGCGACCGCGGTGGCCGTGCGCCGCGACGGCCGGCAGGTCGCCAGCGCGTCCGAGGACGGCGCGGTGCGCGTGTGGGACCTGAACACCACCGACGAGCACCGCGCGGTCGCCGACTCCAAGGAGTCGCTGTGGGCGGTCGCGGTCAGCCCGGACGGCAAGCGGGTCGCCGCGGCCGGCGCGGACCGGAGCATCCGCGTGTACTCGCCGGACTCCGGCAAGGTCGAGGCCACGCTCGACGCCGGCGCGGCGATGACCGCACTGGCGTTCCTGCCGGACGGCAACCGGCTGGTCGCGGCCGGCGGCGACAAGGTCGTCAAGGTCTGGGACGTGAGCGCGAAGAAGGTCGTTCAGGACCTCCCCGGGCACGCGCTCGCGGTGCTCGCGGTCGCGGCCGGCGAGGACGGCGGCCTGGTGGTGAGCGGCTCGGCCGACGCCACCGTCCGGGGGTTCGACCCGGCGACCGGTAAGGAGCAGTGGAAGTGGATGTCGCGCAAGGCCGCGTGCGCGGTGTCGGTGCGGAAGGGCGGCAAGCAGGTGGCGGTCGGCCTCGCGGACGGCGGGCTGGCGGTCATCGACGTGACCAGCGCCGCGCCGAAGGAGCTGTCGTCGCAGAGCGCGCACACCGCGGGGACCACGTGCGTCGCGTACAGCCCAGACGGGAACCGGCTCGCGACCGTCGGCGGCGACGGGGCGCTGCGGGTGTGGTCGGCGGGCGCCGCCGGCGCGCTGGTGCCGCTGGCGAAGTTCGACGGGCAGGCGGTGCCGAACAGCACCACCGGCTCGGCGCCGCTGTCCACCGTGGCGTTCAGCCCGGACGGGCGGTTCGTCGCGGCGGGCGGCGCGGACGCGGTCGTCCGCGTGTGGGACGTGCAGACCAAGAGCGAGGTGCGCGGGCTGCGGGGCCACACCGACTGGGTCACCTCGGTCGCGTTCGGCCCCGACGGGCGGTTCCTCGCGTCGGTGGCCGCCGAGAAGGACAACGCGCTGCGCGTCTTCGAGCTGCCGCCGCTGGACAGCGGCAGCGCCGCCGGCGGGCACCTGCTCGCGGTCAACGCGGTCGCGGTCAGCCCGAACGGCAAGCTGGTGGCCACCGCCGGCACCGACCAGACGATCAAGGTGTGGGACGTCGCCACCGGCAAGGAGGTGGCGACGCTCGTCGGCAACGCGGACACGCCGTTCGCGATCACCTTCATGGGCAACGACGGGGTGGTGATGGGCGGGCGCGTGCCGACCGGGTCGGTGGGCCGGCTGCACTTCTGGAGCGTGAACCCGCCGCGGGCCGCCGACCCGGTGCCGACCGGCGAGGTGTTCGCCGCGCTGGCCTCGTCCGACGGCACGAAGCTCGGCGCGTGGGCGTCGCGCCCGAGCGTCGGCGACGGGGCCCGGAACAGCGTCTACGAACTGTACGACGCGAAGGGCAAGCTGCTCTCGACCACCGCCGACAAGGGCCGCAACGTGCGCTCCGCCACCTTCACCCCGGATCTCGCGTGGGCCGTCGCCGGGGACGAGGCCGGTGCCGTACGCATCTTCGACCTGGCCAAGGGCGAGCGCATCAAGGGCGACTGGCCGATGCTCCAGCGGAGCTTCACCGACCTGGGGGTGACCGCGGACAAGAAGTACATCGTGGCCGCCGACGACGAGGGGCTGGTCAAGGTCGGCGACGTCGAGAAGCGCGAGAAGGTGGCCGAGGTGAAGTCGCACAAGGCCGGGGTGCGGGCGCTGGTCGTCTCGCCCGCCGGCGACACGTTCGTCACCATCAGCAACGACCGCGAGGTGACGGCGTGGTCGCTCAAGGAGTTCAAGGGCGAGAAGATCGCGGAGGTGCGCACCTGGGCGCTGCCGGCGGCCATCAACGGCGCCGCGTACACGCCCGACGGCAAGTCGATTGTCACCGCAAACGCCGACGGCACCGCGTTCGTGCTCGAACTGCCTTGACGTAAGAGAAAGGGGGAGGGTGAGACCCGGCCGGGTGCGTGCTCGCGCCGCCGTGTCGCCCTGCTCCCGCCCTCGTCGAGCGCGGTATCTTCTGGGCAGCTGCGGTCACCTCTGGCGCGGAGAGCGTTCCATGTCCCAGGCTATCGTGGACCCGGCCGAGGTGCGCCGGTTCGCCAGCAACCTGAAGCGGTTCAACGCCGATCAGGCCGCCATCGCCGGGCTGCACGGCCAGCTCACCGCGCTGGGCGACACCTGGCGCGACCAGGA
>JBJSXS010000816.1:0-4929 GCA_046086545.1 Gemmata sp. | reverse complement strand
CTCTTCGCGGGGAACGGCCCGACCACCGCGAAGGCGTCCGGGGTGAGCGCGGCCTGCTTGAGCGTTTCGAGGTACGCGACGAGGTCGATCAACTCCTCCTCCGTCAGCGCGGCGATGATGTCCTCGGGCATGATGGAGGTCTTCAGCTTGCGCACCGGGCCGTCGATGTCCTTCTTCTGAACGGTGGTGTCCTTGCCGTTCGCGTCGCGCAGGGTGATGCTCGCGGGGGCGTCGCTCACGAGCAGCCCGCTGACGGTCACGTCGGCGGTGGTGGTGACCGAGTGCTGGATGTACTGGTCCGCGATGGCCTTCGACGGGGTGAGCAGCGACTCGTACAGGTTCTCGCGGCTCACCTTCTTGCCGATCATCGACAGGTCCGGGCCGACCTGCCCGCCGACCCCACGAACCATGTGGCACTTCGCGCACTGCGCGGCCCCCGTCAGGCTCGTGTTCCAGACCGCCTTGCCGCGGGCCGCGTCGCCGGTGCGCTTCGCGAGTTCGGTGACCGCGGGCAGGTTCTTGGGGTTCAGCTTGCCGGCCGCCGGGAACGCCAGCTTCGCGCGGTTGGCCAGGTCGGCGTAGGGCGAGTTGCGGAGCAGGCGCCCGGCCTCCGCGAACAGTTCCTTCGGGAGCGCGTCCTTCGCGTGCTGGTCGAGGAGCCACTGCGACCCGGCGCGGTTCGCGGCCAGCGCCGAGAGCGCCGCGGACTTCAGCTCCGGTGTAGCGCGGTCGCCGGCGCTAACCGCCCGCGTCAGCGCGTCGAGGGCGCCGGTCGCGAACTTCCCGGGCTTCTGGCCCTTAGGCAGCAGCTCGCCGAGCGCCTGCACGCACGCGACCGACAGCGGGTTCTCGGGGGTGCCGATCTCGACGAGCGCGTCCACGCTCTTGTCGGCCGGCAGCTTGGCGAGCGTGCCGATCGCTTGTTTGCGCAGGTCGAGTGCGGCGTCCTTGTTCTTCGCGATGCCGACGACGGCGTCGAGGCGGTCAGTAGCGTTCGCGGCGGCGACCAGTTGCAGCCCCGTGGAGGTGGTCTTGGCGTCCGTCAGCAGCGCGTCGAGCGCGGCGGACAGCTCCTTGCCCGTTTGCAGCGACTTCCACTTCGTCGGCAGGAACAGTTTCAGGCTCTCGATGGCGCGGGCCTTCGTCTCGGGGGCCGCCTCCGACTTCAGCACGTCGAGCATGGTGAGCCCGGCCGCGGTGTCGTCGCTCGCGGCGAGGATGTCCACGATGCGGCCCTTTTGCGCCCCGGTGAGCTTGGAATCGCTGAGGAGCTTGCCGAGGCGCGGCAGCACCGACTTCGGCCGCAGCTCCCACACGAGGTCGGCGACCTTGTCGTTCCACTCCGGGAAGTGCTTGTCGAAGTCCGCGAGGATGGCATCGCGCCGCACCGGGTCCGTGCCGCACGCGATGTTGAGCGCCGCCCGGTAGAAGTGGTCGGAGCCGTCGTAGTAGTGGGCGAGGGTGTAGAACATCGGCTTGACGGCATCCGGGTCGGCCACCTTGCGGAGCAAGAGCAGGGCTTCCCGGGCCAGCGGGCGGGAGAAGCCGGGTGCGTCGCTGATGCGATGCCCGTCCGCCCTCATCCGCGCCGCGAGCGCCTGCATCAGGTCGGGCGGGATCTTGTAGTAGAAGTCGTCTGCGAGACGTATGCCCGTCAACCGGAGGCTGTCGGTCGTCGCCCCCATGGGCACGCACACGCCGAGCCAGTTCGCGTCGGCGGCCGACCGGGCGGGCGCGAGCGACAGCAGCCGGGCGGCCAGCACCGCGTCTCCGCTAGCCGCGGCCCGCAGCTGTTGGTATTCGTCGTCTTTGCAAGCCACCACCTGTTGCTGCGCCTGCCCTCGCACCGCCTGGTTCGGCGAGCCCAGCGCCGCCAGCGTGCCCTCCTTCGTGTCCAGCTTCACCTCGGGCACCTTGTAGCCCTTGTGTCCCTTGGGCGTGATGCGGTAGATGCGGCCGTCGGTGGGGTCGCCCATGCCGTGCCCGCCCACGCCGCGGTCGTACCAGTCCGCGACGAAGATGCTGCCGTCCGGCGCCACGCACACGTCCGACGGGCGGAACCACGGGTCGCCGCTCGTCAGCAGCAGTTCCTTGTCGAGTTCGTACCCGGCGCCCTTCGGCTTCGGCAAGAACCACCGCACTTCGGCCGGCGCGCAGTCACAGTGGAGCAGGGCCCCCTGATACTTCCTGGGGAGCAGGGCGCCTTCGTACAAGGTGATGCCCGTGGGGCTGCCCTGACCGGTGCGCAGCGTCTTGTGAACGATCCCGGGCTGCTCCTCGTGCCAGTGCGTCTGGCCGGCGCCTCGCGGGCCGTAGCCGTAGTTGCCGCCGGGCATCACGAAGCAGATGCGCGTCTGCTGGTTGCCGTCGTCGTCGTTGTCCGACAGCCACACCTCGCCGAAGCTGTTGACGCAGCACTCATAGTTGTTGCGGAAGTTGTGCGCCACCAGCTCGAGGTTGGTGCCGTCCGGGTCGCAGCGCCACACGGTGCCCTTCTGGCAGTCGGTGGTGTTGGACACCCACTTCTTGCCCTTGCCGTCACTGCTCTGCAGCCCGGTCACGCCGGAGTCGCCGACGGTGAAGTAGAGCTTGCCGTCCGGCCCGATGTTGAGGCCGTGAACGCCGTGGTCGTGGTCGAACCCGCCGAACCCGGTCAGGAACTTCTTGGGCGGGCCGTCGGCCTTCAGGTCACCGTCCTTGTCCTCGAACACGAGGATGTCCGGCGACTGGCACACGAACACGCGCTGCCCCCTGCCGTCCGCGTAGGGCATCACGCACACCCCGAGCGGCCCGTAGATTTCCTTCCCCTGGTAGAAGGTGACGGCCTTCGTCGCCTTGCCCTCGCCCTTCTCGTCGGTGAGGACCTGAATCCGGTCCCCCGCTTCACGAATGATGGGCCGGTTGAAGTTCTTCCGCCGGTAGTTGACGGCCTCCGCGACCCACACGCGACCCTTGTGGTCGACGTCGATGCTGGTGGGGTTGATCAGCTGCGGCTCCGCGGCGAACAGCTCCACCTGGAACCCGTCCGCGACCTTCAGCGCCGCGAGCGCCTTTTCCGGGCTGAGCGGCCCGCCTTTGGGTTGAGCGTGGAGGGGCGCCGCGAGCGCGACGAACGCGAGGAGGCAAATGAGCCGACGCATCGTTGTGAGGCTCCGCGTAAAGGAAAGCGGGTAGGTGGGGAACTAGTGTAACGCGGGAAGCGGCGCAGGGGAACACGCGAAACGGAGCGCCCCGTTTCGCCTTCCGTCTTGCCCCCGCTCCGCGTGCGGGCGAGAGGCGCCAGCCCTCGCGCTCGCTGCGTGGCTGTTCTCTTTCGGTTCGCGTCACCCCTCACCCGGCGGCGAGGCGTTGCCGCCCGCTCCCGCACGGGGGGAGTGCAGGGCCGAGGGCCGTTGCGGTTCGCGCGCCGGTAATTGCCCTCGCTTGACCAGTGCGGCCAGCCCCGCGGCGTGCTTGCACCGTTCCCAGCGGAGAAACCCCAGGCACTCGCACGACGTGTCCTCGGGGGTGCCGACGCGGACGTGGTACAGTTCGCCCTGCCCGAGCCGGTGTGTGGCGAACCCGCGCCCGCCGATCTCGCACAGGATCTCGCGGAAGGTGTAGAACTGCGCCCGCCCGCCGGCCTCGATGCAGAACACGCCCACCCCGTCCGCGTTCGGCGGGCGGATGAGGCGCACGGTCCGCGTTTTCGGGTTCGCTTCGCCCATAGTCAACCGATTCTACCGGCGGCGGCTCCTGTTCGGTGCCACTCGGCCCCTTACAATCACATGAATTCAGGCCCGCGGAGCGAGAAGACATGCGGTTCACCAAGATGCACGGCATCGGCAACGACTACGTGTACGTCGATTGCGTGCGCCAGAAGCCGCCGGCCGACCCCGCGGCGCTCGCGCAGGTCGTCAGCGACCGGCACTTCGGGATCGGGTCCGACGGCCTCATCCTGATCTGCCCGAGCGAGCGGGCCGACGCCCGGATGCGGATGTTCAACGCGGACGGGTCCGAGTCCGAGATGTGTGGGAACGGGCTGCGGTGCGTAGCGAAGTTCGTTCACGACC
The DNA here is from genome assembly GCA_046086545.1 of Gemmata sp. Classification (GTDB taxonomy): domain Bacteria; phylum Planctomycetota; class Planctomycetia; order Gemmatales; family Gemmataceae; genus Gemmata. The sequence goes on along the minus strand of JBJSXS010000816.1, from coordinate 877 downwards.
ACGGCATCGCGACCCGGCCGCGCCTCGCCATCGAGACCGGGCGCGGGGTGCTGACGGTCGATCTCGAGGTGAAGCACGGCAGGGCCGAGCGCGTGCGCGTGAACATGGGCGCACCGATCCTGAAGTCGGCCGACATCCCGACCACGCTCCCGGGCGACCCGCCGGTTAACGCCTCGCTGACGGTGGGCGACCCGTGGCCGTGGGAGGTGACCTGCGTGTCGATGGGCAACCCGCACGCGGTCATCTACTCGCCGGACGTGGGGCAGGTGGAACTCGAACGGGTCGGGCCGGTGCTGGAGCACGCGCCCGCGTTCCCGCGGCGCGTCAACGTCCACTTCGTGCAGGTGCATTCGCCCGGCGAGGTGACCATGCGGACCTGGGAGCGCGGGAGCGGGATCACGCTCGCGTGTGGCACCGGCGCGTGCGCGGTGTGTGTCGCCGGCGTGCTCACGGGCAAGACCGCCCGCCGGCTCCTCGCGCACCTGCCCGGCGGCGACCTCGAGCTGGAGTGGGCGGCGGCGGACAACTGCGTGTACATGACCGGCCCGGCCACCGAGGTGTTCACCGGCGAGTGGCCGACCGCGTGAGTCCTCCTCCCTCCTCCCCTCCGCCGGCGCCCGAGTACGTCATCCCGGAGCGGCTGTGGGCGTGGCTCGGCGCGCCGCGGGCGCGGGCCGCGGTCGTGTGGCTCATCGTACTCGTCCTCGGCGCGTCGTTCCTGTACCGCGCGCTCACCTGGTTCGACAACCAGCCGCACCTGCCCGCCGCGCGGCACAGGGCCGACGGCAACGGCGGGCACGCGCAGATCGACTTCGGCGGGCAGTGGGTCATGGGCCGGATGCTCGTGACCGGCAACGGCCGCCACCTGTACCACCGC
>JBJSXS010000815.1:0-5647 GCA_046086545.1 Gemmata sp. | reverse complement strand
GCGGGCAACACGCCCTCGATTTCACTGCGGTGCCATTCTGGATGCTCGAACTGGCGAACCTGAACTGGGCGACCGACGGCGGCAAGCCGGCCCTGAAGTTCGCGGACAACGCGGCCGGCAAGGCGGCGTTCCCGAAGTCGGGCGGGCTGGACCTGAACTACCTGCGGCACCCCGGCTACAAGGGCCGTGACACCCTCCCCGTGGCACTCGCGGGGCACCACGGCGGCGGGTTCGAGCTGAAGGCGTTCACGCTCGTGGCGTGGGTGAAGCCGGCGGCCGAGATGGGCAAGTCCGAGCACGGCGGCAAGGGCGACGTGATCGGACTCGGAGGCCGTCGCATCGTCCTGCGGCTGGTCGGGCAGAAGGCCCCGTACCAGTTGCAGGCGGCTCTCAACGTCAACGACGCGTTCACCGCGGCGGACGCGAGGCTCGACGCCGACCGCTGGTATCAGGTGGCGGTGACCGGCGAACCGACCGGCGACAAGAAGTGGAAGGTGCGGCTGTACCTCGAAGGAAAGCTCGTCCACGAGGGCGTCACGAAGCAACTCGCAGCCCCGCTGACGCTGCCCCCGTCGGTCGTTCTGGGGGCCGAGATCTTCTACTTCCACGACGCCTACTACCGCGGGCTCGTCGGCCGCACGCTGGTCTTCGACCGCCCGCTGGGGGCCGCCGACCTGACCGCGTTGAAGCCGACGGCCGAGTAGCCGCCGTGCTTCCTGTCCGGCCGAGAGTGGTTATCGCGGCACCGCGCACCCGTCCGGCCCGCACGCCGCCCCGGCGTCCGACCCGACCGACCCGGCCGCGGTGATCGCCGCCTCCAGAGCTTCTCGCGGCTGGACCCCGACGAGGAGGCGGTCCCCGATCTGGAACGCCGGCACCCCGGTGATGCCGAGTTCGTGTGCGTGCCGCAACGCCGCCCGGTGGGCGTCCCGGTAACGCCGCTCGTCCAGGGCCGTGCGGAACGCCGTCGCGTCCAGCCCGACCTCCCCGGCCAGTTCGGCGAGCACGTCGGGACGGCCGATGTCGAGCCCCTCCACGAAGAAGGCGCGCAGGACGCGGTCGTTGTACTCGGTCCCCATGCCGTGCCCCCTCGCGAACTGGATGCCTTCCCACGCAAGGTGCGTGTGCGGCTGCGGGGACACCGGCGGCAGGCGGATCTCGACGCCCATCCGCCGGGCCAGCGGGTACACCGACTGCGCCCACGCCCGTTGGAGGTACTCGCCCTCCGGCCGCAAGGTCGGGGACGGCTCCGGCCGCAACTCGAACGGCATCCACTCGACGGTCACATCCTTCCCCTTCACCGCCTCGGCCAGCGGAAACTCCGCTAGATAGCAGAAGGGTCAGACGAAGTCCGAGTACACGCGAATCAGCACGCTCACGGCGGCCTCCGGTTCAGGGCGATGGTCTGGGTAGTGGGTGGCAAACGCGGTGCCGCCGCGGGGAGTATCGAACCCCGCCGACCATCGACTGACGTTGGTAGAATCGACCGGGCGGGAGCGGGTCGTGAAGAATCGCCGACGTTCGCGGTCTCTAGGACCTCGCGCAGGGAGAACCACCGTTGAGCACGCACCGCGTCGCCGTGGTTCAGGCCGGGTCGGCCCTGTTCGACACGCCCCGCACCCTTGAGAAGCTCGCCGCCCTGACCGCGGACGCCGCGGACCGCGGGGCGAGGCTGGTGGTGTTCCCGGAGGCGTTCGTCGGCGGCTACCCGAAGGGGCTGGGCTTCGGTGCCCGGATGGGCTCGCGCACGTCGGAGGGGCGGGAAGAGTTCCGCCGGTACTTCGACGCCGCCATCGACGTGCCCGGTCCCGCCACCGAACTGATCGGGAAAGTAGCCCGCGAGCACGGCGTCCACCTGGTCGTCGGGGCGGTCGAGCGGGCGGGCTCGACGCTGTACTGCACGGCCCTGTTCTTCGGCCCCGACGGGTCGCTCCTGGCGAAGCACCGCAAGCTCATGCCGACGGCGATGGAGCGGCTGGTGTGGGGCCAGGGGGACGGCTCGACGCTGCCAGTGATCGACACGCCGGTCGGCAAGCTGGGGGCGGTGATCTGCTGGGAGAACTACATGCCCTTGCTGCGCACCACGATGTACGCCAGGGGCGTGGAGGTGTACTGCGCGATCACCGTGGACGACCGCGACACCTGGCTCCCCACGATGCGGCACGTCGCCCTCGAAGGCCGGTGCTTCGTCCTGTCCGCCTGCCAGTACCTGGCCCGCAAGGACTGCCCGCCCGACTGCGCCGCGAACTACGGGGACGACCCGAACGCCGTGCTGATCCGCGGCGGCAGTTGCATTGTCGGACCGCTCGGCCAGGTGCTCGCCGGGCCGGTGTTCGGTGAAGAAGCGGTGCTGACCGCCGACCTCGATCTCGACGACATTCCGCGAGCGAGGTTCGACTTCGACCCGGTCGGCCACTACGCCCGGCCCGACGTGTTTAAGCTCGTCGTGAACGAGGCTCGGCAGACGGCGGTGGAGTTCGGTGAACCGCCGGGGTCGGTCTCTACTCCTCCACTGCGGCTGGTCGGGGTGCCGGGCACGTTCGCCGTGTGCAAACTCCCGGCCGATTCTACGGTCCCCGGCTGGGCGACCGCAGGAGATGTGTGGACCGTCAGCCGCACCGCCGACGAACTGTCGGTCGTGTGCCGGCAGGATGCGGTGCCCACCGGCGTGACGTGCGAGCCGGGGTGGCGGTGCCTGCGGGTGGCCGGGGCCATGCCGTTCACCCTCGTCGGGGTGCTGGCCTCGCTCACTACCCCGGTGGCGAGGGCCGGGGTCGGGGTGTTCGCGTTCTCGACTTTTGACACCGACTACCTGCTGGTGAAAGCCGCGGACCTCCCGGCGGCGGTCGACGCCCTCCGGGCCGCCGGGCACGCGGTCGAGGGGGCACAGTCGTGACGACTGCCGACCGCGTCCGGCTCCGGCCCATCGAGCCGGACGACCTGCCCCGGATGTTCGAGTTGCAACTGGACCCGGAGTCGAACCGCATGGCGGTCACGAATCCACGGACCAGGGAGGCGTTCGACGCCCTCTGGGAGAAGTCGCTGGCCGACCCGGCGGCGACCAGCAGGGCGATCCTCCTCGACGGGGCGTTCGTCGGGCACGTGTCCCGGTTCCCGGCGGACGGCGAGGACCACGTCGGGTACTGGATCGACCGGGCGTTCTGGGGAATGGGGATCGCCGGCCGGGCGTTGGCCCTGCTGCTGTCGGAGGTCGCCGACCGCCCGCTGTTCGCTACAGTCGCCACGAGCAACGGTGCGTCCCTGCGGGTGCTCCAGAAGTGCGGGTTCGTCATCGAGCAGGTCCGCCACTCTCCAGCCACCGACCGCTACCCGGCGTGCGAGGAAGCCGTCCTCATACTCCGGTAGCCCTCCCGACAACAGCGGCCGAACATCACAGAGCGGTCCCAACCTGTCGGCGAATGGGGCGGGATACGGGACGTGTACGGGGCGAGAGTGTCGGCCCGTCCCGCGGCGACGAACGCCGGCACGCGGGGCACCGCTGCCGGCACGCGGCTACTTGAGTGGCAGTTCCTTGGTCGCGGCCACGTCGGCACCGACGGGCTTGACGTTCAGCACCAGCTTCTTCGGGTGGACGTCTACGCGGGTCCAGGCGGGGCGGAACTCGCTCAGGGCGAAGCCAGGAGCCTTGTCGAGCTTGCGGTCGGTGTTGTAGGAGACGCAGGGCAGGATTACTTCGTGGATGCCGTGCGCGGTGTCGTCCCACCCGCGCATCCCGCAGTGGGCGTGACCCGCGAAGAACGCGACGACGTGCGTATTCGCCGCGAGCAGCTTGCCGAACGCCTCCCAGATCGCCTTATCCTTGATGTACCAGCCGACGTCGGGGTGCTGGTTGGCGTGGTGGATAACGTGGGCCGCCAGGATCACCCGCTGGTCCTTCTTCTTCGCCTCGTCGAGCCGGGCTTGCAGCCACTTCATCTGGTCCTCGGTGACAACACCCAGGTGACCGGGATTCGGCTCGGCGTCCGCGAAGGCGAGGATGCGGATGTCCTTGAACTCCAGGACCGATTCGGTCTGCGGGCGGATCTCTTTCGTGAACACCGCCACGGGGTCGTGGTTGCCGGGCACGGCGGTGAAGTCCATCTTGAGGCCCTTCGCCAGGTCCAGCCACTCGGCATAGCGTTTCCGGTTGGCCTCGACCTCGCCGCGGTCCACCAGGTCGCCGCAGAAGACTGTGAACTCGGCCTTCGACTCGTTGATCTCGGACACGGCCGTTGCCATCCGCTTGGCGTAGTCCGCACCGGGCTTGCCCAGGTGGGTGTCGGTGATGAGGGCGAACGAGAACAGCGGCGTGTCCGCGGCGGTTGCTGGTGCGGCGGCGAGCAGGGCCGCGGCCCCGGCGACGAAGTCCCGACGCGTGAGTAGGGTGGACACGGTAGGAACCCTCGTGGAAGAAAAGGCAAAAGCTCGGCGAGCCGTCGGCACAGTCTTGATGGAGTGAGCCGGGTGCGGGTCAGTTTATGGCCACACGTTCGACCCGGAGCGGACGCCACGATAGACTGCCCCTTCGTCTCGGCGTACTCGGAGGTTCGTTGTGTCCCTCGTCCTGGCTCTTTTAGTCGTGTCGGTCCTTTTCCTCGCGTCCTCGAACGGGGCCAACGACAACTTCAAGGGCGTCGCGACCCTGTACGGCAGCGGAACCTGCACCTACCGCACGGCCCTCGTGTGGGCCACGCTGACGACTCTGGCGGGCTCCCTCCTCGCCCTCGTCCTCGCCCACGGGCTGGTGGCGACGTTCCGCGGGAAGGGGCTGGTCCCGGACGCCGTCACCGCCCAGCCCGCCTTCCTCCTGGCCGTCAGCCTCGGAGCCGCACTCACGGTGATGGTGGCCACCCGGACGGGGATGCCGGTCTCCACGACACACGCCCTGACGGGTGGACTGGTCGGGGCCGGACTCGTCGCCGCCCCCGGCGACGTTCGATTCGAGGCCCTCGGCGGGTCGTTCGTGGTGCCGCTCCTGCTCAGCCCGGTTGTCGCCATCCTCCTGACGGTGCTGGTCTACCCGCTGTTCCGGTGGACCCGACGCCGGTCGGGTGTGACGACGGACCTGTGCGTGTGCGTCGGCACGAGTTACGAGCAGGTAGTGTCGCTCCCGAACGGCACGCTCGCCCTCGTCTCCACCGGCGTCGCGGTGGAGGTCGGGCGGACCGAGGAGTGCGTGGAACGCTACCGCGGCCGGGTGCTGGGTGCGGACGCCGGGCGGGTCGTGGACGGGCTGCACTTCTTGAGCGGCGGTGCGGTCGGGTTCGCCCGCGGGCTGAACGACACGCCGAAGATCGTCGCCCTGCTGCTCGCCGGGGAGGCGGTCCACCCGACGCTCGGCCTGGCCGCCGTCGCCCTGGTAATGGCCGTCGGCGGCGTCCTCAACGCCCGGCGTGTGGCCGAGACGATGAGCCGGAAGATCACCCAGATGAGCCCCGGCCAGGGGTTCACCGCCAACCTCGTCACCGCCCTGCTCGTCGCCGGTGCGAGCCGGCTGGGCCTACCGGTGTCCACCACGCACGTCTCGGTCGGGTCGGTGTTCGGGATCGCGGCCGTGAACCGGCGGGCACGGGTGCGGACGGTCCTGGCGATTCTCGTCGCGTGGGCCACCACCCTGCCGACCGGGGCCGCCCTCGCCGCCGTCGCC
>JBJSXS010000814.1:0-2315 GCA_046086545.1 Gemmata sp. | reverse complement strand
GTTGACCGCCGGCGTCCGCAGCCGGTCGACCAGCGTCACCTGTCCGCTGCCGCTCGTGGTCCGGTTCAGGTTCCGCGCGTCCTGGTCGTTGGTCACCGTCGACTCGCTGATGGTGACCGTCAGCACGTCGCCGATGCTGCGGGCGCGGTTGTCCTGGAACAGGTACGCGTACCGCGGGTCGCGGCGCTCCCAGAGGGAGTCGGCGCGACCCACCGAAATCGCGGCGACCGCGAACGCGGTCAGGGCGACGATCCACCGCCTCATTTGCTGCCCCCCAGGTCGACCTCGACCGTCGTCGGCCCGGTCACGCGTGCCGAGATCGTCTTCTTCGAATCGAGGTTCTGAACGAGGATCGTCTGCCCGATCTTGCCCGGTTGCTGCGCCACGCCGACCGTGCTGGCCTTGATGCCGCCGCTGTTGACCTGAATCTCCACCCGCTGTTGCGCCCGCACGCTCCCGTCGGCCGAAGCGACTGCGGCTCCGGGCGCCGGGGGCGGCGCTCCGGCCGGAGCAGCGGCCGGGGTTGGCGTCAGCGGTCCGAGCGGCGGTATCGGCGCCAGTCCGGGCGTCTGTACGTTGAGCTGAACGCCGAGCGACAGAAGCGGGTCGCCACCGGCGGCGATGGTCACGTCCACCTGAACGCGCCCGGTAGCGCCCGGCGCCCCCCGCGGCTTCGCGGTGATGACGACTTTTTCACCGAGCGGCACTTCCGGTAACTTTGCCAGCACTGGGACCGCGAGTTCGACCTTGAGCGATTCGGGGTTTTGGTAGCTGCGGAGGAGTTCGGCGCGGGCCGCCGAGACGACTTCTTCAGTGGTCACCGAACGGCGCGCCAGCGTCACGACCGCCCGCTCCGCCCCGACCACGCGCACTCCGTTGATGCCGGCGAGCAGCAAGCGGTACTCGACCGACTTGCGCCCGACGGTCGCGCTCGGTTCGCGCGACCTCAGCTCGACCAAGTCGATGCGTGCGACTCTGGCGCGTGCAAAGGGGTCGCCGCCGGTCACGGACGCAACGTCACCGACCGTGACGACGGCCGCAGTCGCGGACGCGGTCTCTTTGAGTTCGACTGTGACCGGGTCGGCCGCCCGTGCGGCGCCGAGCGGCGACCCGGTGAGGGCAGCGAGCAGCAGAAGGCGGACGAGTCGCATCCGTGCGCTCCGTTCGGTAGAAGACGGTTCGCGTTACCGCACCAGGTCGGTCGTCGAGGCGAGCATGTTGTCGGCGGTGCGGACGGCGCGGGTGTTGAACTCGTACGCCCGCTGCGCCAGGATCAGGTTGATGAGCTCGGTCACCACGTCCACGTTCGCCCGCTCCAGGAACCCCTGTCGGGTAAAGCCGACGCCGTTCTGGCCGGGGGTGGCGATCACCGGCGCTCCGCTCGACGCGGTCTCGGCGAAAAGGTTCCGCCCCTCGGCGCTCAGCCCGGCCGGGTTGACGAACCGCACCAGCGTCAACTGGCCCAGGTTCACAGACGCGTTCAGCGCCCCGGCGTTGATGGCCGTGACCGTGCCGTCGGTTCCAACCGAAACCGACACAACACCTTGCGGTATTGTAATTTGTGGAGTAACCAGAAACCCGTCACTCGTGACCAGGCTGCCCTGCGCGTTGACCCGCAGCGCGCCGTCGCGGGTGTAGCGCAGTTCGCCGCTGGGAAGCGTCACCTGGAAGAACCCGTCGCCCTCGATCGCAACGTCGAACGGGTTCTGGGTGTTTACCAGCGCGCCCTCGGTGAAGACCTTCGTAACGCTCGCGACCCGCACACCACTGCCGATCTGCAGCCCGGTCGGCACCTGGAGCCCTTGCGCTACGTCGGACCCGGGCACGCGCTGGTTTACGTAGACCAGGTCCTGGAAGTCGACCTGCCCCTTCTTGAACCCGTTGGTATTCACGTTGGCGATGTTGTTCGCCGTGTTGTCGATGTAGGTCGTCTGGGCGTTCATGCCCGTCGCGCTGGTGAACAACGCCTTGATCATGACGCCTCCTTACGAGTTCTGCGGGCGGGTGTTCAGTTGCATCGATTCGGAGATAGCGCGGAGCGACCGCTGGGCGGCGTCGTAGTACCGCGAGCCGATGATGAGCCGGACCATCGCGTCGGCTGGCTGGATGTTGGACCCCTCGCGGAACCCCTGCATGACGCGTCCCGGGACGGGCGTCAACCCCGCGGCCGGCGGTGCGGTGTACAGCGTCGGGCCGGCGGCCACAAGCGACTGGACGTTGGTAAACCGCGCGATCCCGACGTTACCGAGCGGTTGCCCGTCGGCGGTAATGGAGCCGTCCGTCGCGATGTTGACCTGCCGCGCGTCGGGCGGGAT
>JBJSXS010000813.1:0-2572 GCA_046086545.1 Gemmata sp. | reverse complement strand
CACGCTGCTCGCGTGCCCGTTCGCCGCGGCGGGGTTGCCGCTGCTGGCGGCCGCGGCCGGCCAGTTGCTGCCGCGGGTCGAGCGGCTCGGCGTGCGGGTCACCGCCGCGAGTTTGCTGGCGGCGCTGGTGGCCGGGTCGCTGCCGCTCGCGCTCAAGCCGATGCACCCGAACCGCGAGGGGCACAAGCACGCGGGCCGGTGGCTGGCGGCCCACCTGAAGGGCGACGACGCGCTGGTCGATCCGTTCTGCTGGGCCGCATGGTACGCCGGGCGCACCCTGTACGTGCCGAGCGGGTACAACCCGCCGACCTCGCGCGCCACTTACTTGGTGCTGGAAAACACGGCCGCGACGCCCCATTCGCGCCTGCCGACGCTGCCCGAGGCGAAGGCGCTGGCGGCGCAACCGGGCGCCCGCGTCGTGTACCACTGGCCGGAGACCGTGCCGCCGGAGAGGGCCTTCGTTCAAGTCATTAAGGTCGGCGCCGACTAGGTCGTAAAACCCCGCTGAACGGCTCCTACGCGGGGTCGTCGGGCAGACGCTTGGGCAGCTTGACGGTGAACGTCGAGCCCTTGCCTACCACGCTCTCGACGCGGATGCGCCCGTGGTGCTGCTCGATGATCTGGCGGCACACGCTCAGGCCCAGCCCCGTGCCGCCGCGGCCGTACTCGTCGGGCTGCTTGGTGGTGAAGAATGGTTCGAAGATCATCCGGAGCTGCTCCGGGGCGATACCCGCCCCGGTGTCGGACACACGGATCTCGGCGGTGTCGGCCTCGGCGCTGTCGCGCACCTCGATCTTCAGGCGCCCGCCGTTGGGCATCGCCTGGCGCGCGTTCAGCACCAGGTTCACCAGGATCTGCTCGATCTGCCCCGGCACGACCCACGCGACCGGGCGCGCGTGGAACTTGGTTTCGACGTGCACGCGGTGCTTGGACAGGTCTTTCTCGGTCAGCAGCAGCACCTCCTCGACCAACCGCACGAGGTCGCAGTGCTGGCGGTGCGTGGCGCTCTTGCGGGCGAACCCGAGCATCCCGCCGGCGATGGCCGCGGCCCGCTGCCCGGCCTTCACCACGCGCTCGAACGCGACCTGCTTCTCCGCCGGATCGGGGTTGCGCCCGCCGAGCTTGGCCGAATTGATGATGGTGGTGAGAATGTTGTTGAATTCGTGGGCGATGCTGGACGCCAGCTCGCCAACGCTGGTAAGCCGCTGTGCCTGGAGCAGCTGCTGTCGCAGCGCCTCGGTCTCGTTGACCGGGGCCATCACTTCTTCGCTCGTCGTCATGCGACTCCCCTCGGCCCGAACCGTTCTAACCGAGGGGGAGTATCGTCCGCGCCGCGCGAACCGCTTCATACAAACCGCACAATCATACCCGCCGGCGGTGCGGCCTGAGGATTTCAGGGGTGAGCAGCTAAAGAGGGGGGACACGGGCTGTCGACGGCCGCCCTCCCCGGACTCTGCAGCTTCTCAGGCTTCCGTCTTCCGCACGCCCGGTTCGGCGAACGCGGCGTTCACCTCGGCGACCGGCGCCGGGACCACGAGCAGTTGGCGCGCGGCCCAGAGGTCACCGTCGGGCACGATCTCGCTGACCGCCAGGTTCACCACGCGGCCGATGGTCGCCCAGTCTTCCGGGCCGTAGCCGCGGAGCAGCGAGAGTAGCAGCACCTTGCACACGACGCCGTGACACACGACCACCACGCGCCCGCCGGGGTGCGCCGCGACGGCCCGGGCGAAGGCCGGAACGACGCGGGCGCGGAGCGCGTCGAACGACTCCATCCCCGTGTACGCGTACGCGGTGTCCCCGGCGATCCAGCGGCGCGTGGTTTCGTCCCAGATGTGATCGGCCTCAGCGCGGGGCATTCGCGGCAGCGCGCCCACGAACCGCTCGTGCAGTTGCGGCTCGAGCAGGTGCGGGACGCCCAGCGCGGCCGCGACCGGGGCCGCGGTCTGGTGCGCGCGCTTCATCGCCGACGACACCACCGCGGTCGGGCGGTGGGCCGCGAACCACCCGACCGCCGCCGCGGCCTGCCGGTGGCCGTGGGCGCCGAGTTCGATGTCCGACTCGGCCCCGTGGAACATGGTCGGCGCGGCGGTTTCGGCGTGCCGGACCAGCCAGACGACCTCGGGAAGGTGCTTGCTCATCGGGGGTCCTGCGAGGTATGGGGCATCTGTTGTTACGAATGCCGACTTGTGAGGAGAAGGTAAAGAGGCGAAACTCGGGCCCCGGGAGTTCGTGTATCTTTGCAGTAACCGTTGCGCCACCGAACCGCGCAACGCGACCGCCGCGCCCGAAGAAGGATACCCATGTACGCGAGTGCCGCGCTGGGGTTGGTGTTGCTCGCGCCTTCGGCGCCGGTGCCCGCACAGCCCCCGGTGCCGGCGCCGAAGGCGGACCGCATCAGGGCTCAGGAGTTCGCGCGCATCGTGTACAACGTGGGCGACCAGGTCGCGCTCCGGTACGTCAAGCCGGTCGAAATGCGGGACCTGGTCGCGGCGGCGGCACAGGGGCTTTACGACGAGTGCGGGCTGCGGGTGCCGGACCGCGTCGCGCGGGCGGTGCGCGACGCGGTCACGGG
>JBJSXS010000812.1:0-2077 GCA_046086545.1 Gemmata sp. | reverse complement strand
CCTGGCCCGGCCGGACGACATCAGGTTCACCGACACTCTGCCGAAGACGCGCAGCGGCAAGATCATGCGCCGGTTCCTGCGCGACATCGCCGCCGGCCGGCAGTCCACCGGCGACGCCACCACGCTCGAAGACCTCAACGTGCTGGCAAAGTTGCGCGAGGACGACGAGTGATTCGCAGCTCTTGATTCGCGGCCGGTTGCGGCCGCGCGGGTCCGCGCGTGTGGCGCTCGCGAAGTCGCAACCGGCTCCCACCCGTTACGCCAGCGCCGCGCGGGTGCGCTTGACCGTGGGCGAATCCGCCGCGTCGGTGCCCTTCAGCCAAAACAGGCTCGCCGCCAGGAAGTGGTCGCTCCACTCCGGGGAGATGTGTGCCGCGTCTTCAAGCACCGCAGAGCTGAACTTGTAGTCGTGCGAGTCGGTGCCTTTCAGGAAGATGAGCCGCCGGCCCTCGTCGGTCAGTTCCTTAGCCATCCTGCGGTCGGCCTTCAGTACGGTGAGCGCCGTACGCGCCGCCGTCTCTTTGTTGCGGCTCAGCTCCCGGTACACTTCGGCCACCGTGAACTCGGCGCCCCCCTCGCGCGCGTGCAGTTCGTCGAGCTTCGCCTCACCGACCTTGCCGCGGGCCCTCATCGCGTCGCGGAACATCGGCAGGAACGATGCCGCTTGCAGAAGCAGCAACAGGCGCAGCTCGGCGTCGCCGGTGGCACGCGCGGCGTAGTGCAGAGCGTTCAGCGTGGTCAGCGCGTGCAGCCCGACGATGCCCGGTTGTCGCATGAGCAACTCCCCGGCGCCGAGGAACAGCCCGTCCCACATGTGGCGCGCCGCGCCCCGGGCGGTCGTCAGGCGCGCCACCTCCTTGCCCGCCTCGTCGGCCGTCGCGGCGCGAAGCAGTTTCATGAGGTCCGTTGTCAGCTTCGGCGGCTTTTCGCCCGGCGGGCGCCCGAGCATGAGCGTGCGGACGCGCTCGGCGTTGTTGCGCCCGGGGCGGTCCGGTTCGAGGTCTTCCTTTGACGGGTTCTTGCCGTCGTGCTTAAGGAGCGCGAACGCGAGTGAGCGCAGCACCGGTTCGGCGTGGTGCCATCCGATCACGTCCAGCACTCGGAACGCATTGGCGACGTAGATGATCTTGTGGCCGATGTCGCGGAAGTCGCGGCTGCCGTACCGCGCGAACAGGTCGAACAGTTCGCCCGGCGTGTGCGTGCGGGCCAGCACCGCTGCTGCGGCGTCGGCGGCGTCCGCGTCCCAGGAGTCCATAGCGCGGGTGAACGCCTCACGCGCCTTGACAGGGGATGGCGCCTTCGAGTCGTCGGCCGGTTTCATGCGCCAGCCGCTCTCCTTGAGGTTGGTCGCCTGCGCGGATTTGAAGTTGTCTAGGGCCCAGAACAGCGGGAGCCAGCGGTCGGCGTCCGGCCCCGCGAGTGCCGCCTGGTGCGCGGCGTTGACCACCAGCACCGCGTGGAACTTGAACCCGACGCTCGGGCGCGGTTGCACGTTCCGCACGCCCGCGAGTAGCAGCGCCGCGAGCACCTCGCGGTACGACAAGCCCTTCTTGATACGCGCCCCGATTTCCTCAAGGAGTTTCTCGCGCGCGGTGTCTTCGACCACGCGCACGAGGGGCTCGATCTCCGGAGCCAGAGCTACGAGGTCGCTTTTGAGTTTGGCGTCTTCGGCGCGCACCGCGGGCAGCGCGTCGAGGAGCGGGAGCGCCGCGGTAGACTGCAAGAACGTGCGGCGGTCGGGAGAGGACATCGTTCGCTCCGAAAGAGGTGAGGGGAGCCAACGGCATTGTACCCGGCACGGCGGTTCAACCGTCCTGGGGGGCACCGTCCCGGCGCTTGACCATCGTGCAGCGGTTGCCGGTCGTGTTGTACCGCACTTCGTCCGTGAACGCGCGCATGAGTAGAATGCCGCGGCCGCTGGCGCGCTCGAGGAAGTCCGGGTCCGTCGGGTCGGGCAGTTTGGTCACGTCGAACCCCGGCCCCTCGTCCTGGATCACGAACGTGGCTTGCTCGGGCGTGAGCCGGGCGGTCACGTACACCCTGCGCGGCGCGTAAGGGTGCAGGGTGCGGCGCTCGC
>JBJSXS010000811.1:0-2983 GCA_046086545.1 Gemmata sp. | reverse complement strand
CTACGAGCCGATCTTCGCCCCGGCCTTCGTGCAGGCCACCGGCGGCAACCGGCTGCTGACGTTCGGCACGGTGGAGGGGGTCATCGAGCGGGCGTTCCCCGCCGCCAGCTTCCAGGCCACGCTGTTCGCCTGCACCCGCCGCCTGGAGACGCCGGTGCTATACCTGGAGGCGGCGCTGGCCCACAAGAAGGACGTGAAGCGCCGGATGGCAACGCCGAGCATGTTCGGGGACGACCCGCCGCCCGGCGAACTGCGGGCGGTCAAGGTGATCCCGAACCCGGCGGCGCAAGAGGACGGGTTCTTCATCCCGACCAACATGCGGGTTCCCGCCGCCTCGGTGATCCGCCACCTGTTCGACGGCGAGCCGCTGGCGACCAGCGACGGGGTGGAGTGTCTGAGTCAGTGGGAGTCGCAGGGCAAGAGCCTCGAACGTCGGGCGGTCGCCGTGGCGGGCCGTAAGGTGGCCGACCGGGTGATCGCCGTCGTGCAGCCGGTGGACGGGCGGGGGAGCAAAGACTTTGCCCGACAGCCGCCGCCGTTGTTCTCGGTGGGGGAAGACGACCGGGCCGAACCGGATCAGCAACCGGAGGGCCGTCCATGACCAAGGCGAGGATCACGCAGACCGGCCCCGATTCCGCCGTCGTAGAACCCGTTGTTCTGCGGCCCGGCGACCTCACCCGCATGGTGTTCAAGCCGCAGATCGTGAACAACAAGCAGGACGAGAACAAGCCGGTCAAGGGCCACGTACTGTGGCAGAAACGTGGCAAGTCCGAGGCCGGGGAGGAGTGGGCCGACGAGGCGCACACGAAGCTGTCGCACATGACGGCGGGATCGGGGATCAAGCTCGAACTCAGCACCGACGAGCTTTACCTGCTGACCCAGGCCGTCCGGGGGCTGTACGGCGTCTACTGGAAGCAAGGCAAGCGGCTCCCGAAGACGGGCGAGGAGTTCGACCTCGCCGAGTACGCCCAGGCCGCTAAGGCGCTCGACACGCTGGACGCCGCCGCCCAACTGATCGAGTCGGCGGGCCAGGACGGGTTCGTGGCGATGTTGCGGGCGGTCGCCAGCCAGAAGAACACCCTCAAGGTCATCGAGGGCCTGTCGAAGCTCGACATGGCGGACCTCACCGAGATCAACGCCCTGGCCGGGGTCGGCGTGCTGCGGAAGGCGCTCGCCGAGTGGACGGCGAACCGGGACAAGCCGGACGAGTCCTTCTGGCAGGAGACGCTGACGAAGTATTCGTTCGTCTTCTCCCAGGTCTTCTCGGCCCCGGTCGTCGTGTTCGGGTCGAAGGTGTACGTCGGCGGGAAGAGCGTCCAGGGCGACGGGGGCAAGGAGCCGGACTTTCTTTTGAAGAACGAGCTAACCGCCCACCTGCTGCTGGTGGAGATCAAGACGCCCGCCACCGAGTTGCTGGCGAAGAGTCCGTACCGGCCCCCGAACGTGTTCGCCGCCACCCGTGAACTCGCCGGGGCGGTGACGCAGGTGGCCCGGTACAAGGACACGTTCCTCCAGAACTACGGGAACCTGCGGCTGGAGACGCCGGAGCCGTTCCGCCTCGTGGACCCCCGGTGCTTGGTCGTCATCGGGAACACGGGCGAACTCGACACCGAGGGGAAGCGGGAGTCCTTCGAGCATTTCCGGCGGGCGCTGCGGGGGACGGAGATCATCACGTTCGATGAGCTATTCAGGAAGGTCGAGGTTCTGCTGCACCTTCTGGAAGGGAAGGTGGCGGCGTGACCGAAGCGGCGACCACCCTTGAGCGGGCCATCGAGCAGGCGGCGGGCCAGTATTACCGCCTCGTCGTCCTCGCAGGTGCGCCCGGCTCCGGCAAGACCGCCGCCTTGCAGTCGGTGGCGCAGAAGCTCGGCTGCCCGCTGGTGAACGTCAATCTGGAACTTACCAAGAGGCTGCTCGAACTGACCCGCACCCAGCGGTCCCGTCAGGTCGAGCGGCTGCTGAAGGACGTGATCGCCGCCGCCAGCGGCGACGTGGTGCTGCTCGACAACTTGGAGGTTCTGTTCGACCCGGCCCTGGAGGTCGAACCGCTGCGGCTCCTCCAGGTGGCGAGCCGCAACCGCACCGTGGTCGCCTCCTGGAACGGGAGCTACCGGGACGGGACGCTGACCTACGCCGAGCCGGGCCACCCGGAGTTCGTGCAGTTGAAACAGACCGATGCCGTCGTCATCCCGGTCGGCACGAGCGAACCGAAGTCAAGCGGAGCGAAGTCGCCATGAAGTACAGCGATCTGGTCAAGTTCGAGCCTATCGAGTCCGTCATCCAGCTTGAGCAGGCGGACTCGCCGGATGCCGTCCGGCAGCTTGTCCAGACGTTCGTGATCTCCGACCGCATGGCCGAGCAGTTGTGCGATCTGGTCATCCCGAACCTGCAATTCGAGAAGCCCGCCGACAACAAGGGCGTGCTGATCGTCGGCAACTACGGCACGGGCAAGTCCCACCTGCTGTCGCTCATCTCCGGGCTGGCCGAACACCCGGACATGGCGAAGGCCGTCAAGAACAAGGCTGTTGCGCAGGCGGCGAAGGCCATCTCCGGCAAGTTCAAGGTGGTGCGGCTGGAAATCCCGGCGACGAAGAAGAGCCTCCGCAACATCATCTGCGGGAGGCTCGAAGATTTCCTGGCGGGCGAGGGGCTGTCGTTCTCCTTCCCCGCCGACGATCAGGTGGACAGCAACAAGGACGACCTGTCGAGCATGATGGCGCTGTTCAACGAGAAGTACCCCGACCACGGGCTGCTCCTCGTCGTGGACGAACTGCTCGACTACCTGCGGTCCCGCAAGCAGCACGACCTGATCCTCGACCTGGGTTTCCTGCGGGAGATCGGCGAGGTCTGCAAGCTGATCCGCTTCCGGTTCATTGCGGGCCTCCAGGAGAGCCTGTTCGACAACCCGAAGTTCCAGTTCGTCGCCGAGAGCCTGCGGCGGGTGAAGGACCGCTTCGAGCAGGTGCGGATCGTCCGGCAGGAC
>JBJSXS010000810.1:0-4292 GCA_046086545.1 Gemmata sp. | reverse complement strand
GCGCGAGCAGGTCGGGCACGAACTCCTTCTCGCAGCTGGTGAGCAGCAGGGCCCACAGGCCGCGGAACTTGGCGTCGGTGTCGGTCTCCTTTCGCACCGCCTCTTTCACCAGGGGGTACGCGTCATTGATGCGGATGCGGGCCTTCTCATCGCCCCCTTCGATCAGTGCGACGTAGGCCGCCGAGCGGCGGATCACCGACTTGTCGTCGAGCGCCTTGAGCAGCGCCGGTTCGGGCTTCCCGTCGGTGACCGCAAGCGCGACCAGTGCGACGCGGATCTCTTCTGCCACCTCGTCGGTGTCGGCCATCGGGAGGAATCCGAGCAGGGCGGCCGGCGCGTCCTTGTGCTTGAGCTTCGCGAGTGCGCGGACGGCCGCGGCGGCCACCTGGGAGTGCGGCACCTTCTCCATCTGCTTCAGCGCGACCCGCGCGCGATACGCGACCTCCGGGTCGGAACTGGAGGCCGCGGTCTTGAGCGGTCCGATCGCGGCCGAGCCGAACTTTTCGACCTCCTGTGTCGCCTTGACGCGGTCCTCGAAGTCGTCGGTCCCGAACCGGGCGATGACCTCACCGATCTTGCTCTGGTCCGCGTCGGTCAGGGTGCGCTGCTTGAGGTATTCGAGCAGCGTGGCCGCCTCGTCTGCGGAGAGCCCGGCCTGCTTGAGCGCGTCGGCGTCGTTCAGTTGTGCGGCGGCGGCGGTCGTGCCGCCGGCGACGACCGGGCCGCGCGGCGGCACCCGCTTGATCGGGGCGACCGGCACGACGTCCTGCCCGAATGACGGTACGAGCAGGACCGCGGCAAACGGCAGTGCGAGTGCGAACAGCGGCATGCGGTACATGGGCAGCCTCCGGGGAGCGGGCAACGCGTACCGTGTAAGTCTACGCACCGCTCCGGCGCGAGGGAACGGCACTTCTTGTGCAGGCTCCCCGCAAACAGGACTTGATCGGCGCGCGGCGGTCGGTATCATGCGCGGTGTGCGGGATTGGTATATCGGCTGTGCCCAGCCTTCCCAAGGCTGTGAGACGGGTTCGACTCCCGTATCCCGCTCTTGTACTCAGCACCAACGAGCCGTCGGAATTTGTTCCGGCGGCTCGACTCTTTACTCGCCCACCGGTTTGATCCGCCACTTAAGCAGCGAGAACCGCTTTTTCGTGTCCGCGGTGTTGACCGCGATCCACATCGCCTTTCGGCTTCCCACCAGCGCGACGAGCTTGCGCCCGCGAGTGATCCCGGTGTAGAGCAGGTTCCGCTGGAGCATAACGAAGTGCTGCGTGTGGACCGGGATCACCACCGCCGGGTACTCGCTCCCCTGGCTCTTGTGTATCGTACAGGCGTACGCAAGCTGTAACTCGTCGAGGTCGCTGAACTCGTACTCCACCGGGCGCCCGTCGTAGTCCACCACCAGCACCTGCTCGTCGGTGTCGATGGCGTCGATGCGCCCGATGTCGCCGTTGAACACCTCGCGGTCGTAGTTGTTCTGCACCTGCATCACCTTGTCGCCGACGCGGAACGCCGAGTCGTACCGCTTCACCTCGGCCAGCCCGGGTCGAGGCGGGTTCAGCACCTGCTGCAGTTCGCGGTTAATGTTTTGCACACCCAGTGCCGTCTTCACCTGCGGCGACAGGACTTGAATGTCGCGGAACGGGTCGAGCCCGAACTTAGCGGGAATCCGGTCGCGGACCATCTGGATGACGCGCTGGGTGAGCGCCTCCGGGTCGTTGGCCTCCACAAAGTAGAAGTCGCCGTCGCCGCCGGGCGGCGCGGACAGGGGCTCCGCCCCGCTGTTGATCGCGTGCGCGGCGCGAACGATCCAGCTGCTCTCCGCCTGCCTGTGGACCTCAGTCAGGCGCGCGACCGGCACCACCTTCGATTCGATGAGGTCCGTGAGTACCGCCCCCGGGCCGACGGAGGGGAGCTGGTCCACGTCGCCGACCAGCACCACACACGCGAACGGCGGCACCGCCTGGAGCAACTTGTTCATCAGCACCACATCGACCATCGACGTCTCGTCCACGACGAGCAGGTCCGCGTCGAGCGGGTCTTCGGTGTTGCGTGCGAACTGGCGCTGCTGCGGGTCGAATTCCAGCAGGCGGTGAATGGTCTTCGCCTCGCGCCCGGTGGACTCGCCGAGCCTCTTCGCGGCTCGCCCGGTGGGGGCCGTGAGCAGCACCTTGAGGGACTTCGATAGGAACATCTCGATGATGGCGCGCACGATGGTGGTCTTGCCGGTGCCCGGGCCGCCGGTGACGACCATCAGCTTGTGCGTGACTGCGGCCTTGATCGCGGCCCGCTGGCTGGTGGCGAACTCTATGCCCATCTTCTGTTCGGCCCACGCGACCGCGGCGCCGACGTTCACCTTCGGCAGCGGGTGCGGACCCTTCGCCAGCGCCTTGATGGACCTCGCGACGCCGATCTCCGCGAGGAACAGGGGCTTCAAGAAGATAATGTCTTCGGACCCCGTTTTCATTTGTTGGGGCTGCGGCCCCGAACCGGGGCCGTCTTCGCCGCTCGCCGCTGCTCCGCCCGGCGCCCGGGCTTCGGAAGGTGCGGAGCCGCGAGCGGGTTCCCTCCCTTCGTTCTGAGCGGGCGGGGAGAGAGGCTCTTTCTTTCCGTATCCCATTGCGGCGCCGGCACTATCGCGCACAATCTCGTCAGTGATCCGCAGTTGCTCGATGGCGTCCGTGATGCCGCGGGGGTGAATGTCGGTCAACTCAGCGGCCTTCTCGCGCAACATCTCCTCCGGGAACCCGACGTGTCCGTTGCTCGACTCCTCCTGGAGGATGTGCCGGACCGCGGCCTGCGCCCGGAAGGGCGAATCGCGTGGGATGCCCAGGCTCATCGCAAGTGCGTCGGCGGTGCCGAACCCGATGCCCCAGATGTCGGCGCTGAGGCGGTACGGGTTCGCTTTGATCAGGTCGATGGCCTGGTCGCCGTAGGTCTTGTAGATGCGAACGGCGCGGGCGGTGCCGATCCCGTGCGACTGCAGGAACACCATGATCTTCTGCGACTCGCGCTGTTCTTCCCAGCTCTTGCGGATCTTCTGGATGAGTTTCGGCCCGATCCCCTTGACCTGTTCGAGGAAGGTGGGCGATTTGTCGATCACCTCCAGCGTCCTGTCGCCAAACACCTCGACGATGCGCTTCGCGTAGCCCGGGCCGATTCCCTTTACCAGCCCGGACCCCAGGTACTTTACGATCCCCTCCTTGGTGTGCGGCGGGTTCGTCTTGATCTCTCTCGCCTTGAACTGGAGCCCGTAGTTGCGGTCGGTGACCCAGTCGCCGGTGGCGGTGACGTACTCGCCCGCGACCACCTGCCGCGCCGTGCCGACCACCGTGACAACGTCCCGGTGCCCGCGCGCGGCCACCTTCAGCACGCAGTACCCGGTGTCGGGGCTGTGGTGCGTGATACGCTCGATGACGCCGGTCACTTGCTCTGGCATTTGGCGCCCGCCGCGGAAGGCCCCTACGGGCCGACGCTAACAACGACTGCGATCGCTTTGACG
This sequence comes from Gemmata sp., assembly GCA_046086545.1. Classification (GTDB taxonomy): domain Bacteria; phylum Planctomycetota; class Planctomycetia; order Gemmatales; family Gemmataceae; genus Gemmata. The sequence continues at coordinate 790 of JBJSXS010000810.1, read as the reverse complement.
CTACCCGATCCTACCAGAATGTCCAACTCCGTGGCCGCGCCGTAGCACAGTTTCCATGCGCACCACGGCGACCCTGCTGGCCTACGCCCTCGCGCTGGCGTTCGGCACCTACCACACGTTCCGTCCGACGTTCGACTCGCGGTTCGTGCGGGTGCAGACCGAGCGCGGCGACGGGATGCTGAACCACCTGATCCTCGAGAACTCCTGGCTCGCGCTCACGGACCCGAACTACAAGGGCACGCTCCTCAGCCCGCCCATGTACCACCCGGAACGGTACACGCTCCTGTACTCCGAGAACCTGTTCGCTTCCGCCCCGATCTACTGGGCGCTCCGGGCCGTGATGAGCCACGACCTCGCGTACATCTGGTGGCAGATCGGGTGCGGCGCGCTGAATTTCGTTTCGTTCGCGGTGGTGGCACGGTGGCTGCGGCTGTCGCACGCCCTCGCCGTAGCCGGGGCGTTCCTGTGGGGGTTCGCGGTGGTTCACGCGGACCAGATCAAGCACTCGCAGATGATCCCCCGGTTCTTCGCGCCCTTCGCCGCGTACTACGCGATCCAGCTTGTGACCGAACCTGCGCAGAAGGCGAAGGCGCTGAGCCGCATGTTGGGCGCGCTGTTCTTCCAGTGCCTCGCGTGCGTGTACAGCGGGTGGTTCCTTGCGGTGGGGCTGGCGGTGTTTCTGCCGACACTGCTGTACCTCCGCCGCGACCGAGCGCGTGAACTGTGGGCGTATGTGCGCGCTAACAGGCGCCGCGTCGCGGGGGTGCTGGCGCTGTGGGGGTTCGCGATG
>JBJSXS010000809.1:0-2974 GCA_046086545.1 Gemmata sp. | reverse complement strand
GGCGCGGCGCGCCGCGGGCAGCGGGTGTACGGGATGGGCGCGCCGGTGAAGGGGAACACACTGCTCAACTACTTCGGCGTCGGCCGCGACCGCATTTCGTGCCTGGTCGAGAAGAACCGGCTGCGGAACGGCCTCGTCTCCCCCGGAATGCACATTCCGGTGGTGATGGAAGACGAGCTGGCGGCGCCGCCGGACGTTTACTACGTGCTCGCGTGGAACTTCAAGAACGAGATCCTGGCCAACAACCGGCACCTCGCTGACCGCGGCGTGCGGTTCTACTTTCCGGTCGAGGCGTAACCCGTGAACCTCCTGGTCACCGGCGGCACCGGGTTCCTGGGCACCGCGCTCGTGAGGCGCCTGCGCGCCGACGGGCACGCGGTCACCGCGCTCGGCTCGCGCGACGCGGACCTCACCGCGCCCGAACCGCTCGCGCGGTTCAACGGCGAGCGGTTCGACGTGATCTACCACCTCGCCGCGTGGACCCAGGCCGGCGACTTCTGTCTCACGCACCCCGGCCAGCAGTGGATCAGGAACCAGCAGATCAACACCGCGGTTCTCGCGTGGTGGCAGCAGCGGCAGCCACAGGCGAAGCTGGTCGCGATGGGCACCAGTTGCTCCTACGCGCCCGAGCTGCCGCTGGTCGAGAGCGAGTACCTGACCGGCACCCCCATCGAGAGCCTGTACACCTACGCGATGACGAAGCGGATGCTGCTCGTCGGGCTCCGCGCCCTCGCCGCGCAGTTCGGGCTGCGGTACCTGTACCTTGTGCCGTCCACACTTTACGGCCCGGGGTACCACACCGACGGCCGGCAGATGCACTTCATCTTCGACCTGATCCGCAAGTTGCTCGCGGCGCAGGCCGGCGGCCCGCCCGCCGTGCTCTGGGGCGACGGGCACCAGAAGCGCGAGCTGATCTACGTCGATGATTTCGTGGGCGCGACCGTCGGCCTCACCCCGCGCGTGGACAGCGACGTGGTGAACGTCGGGTACGGGGAGGAGCACTCGATTCGGGCGTTCGCAAGCGCGATCTGCGAGGCCATCGGGTACGACCCGGCACACATTCTGTACGACACCACGAGGTACGTCGGCGCGCGGTCGAAGGTGCTGGACGTGTCGAAACTGTCGCGCCTGCTGCCGGACCGGCGGGTCACGCCCCTCAGCGCGGGCTTGCGGGCGACGATCGATTGGTTCCGCGCCGCGCGCCCGGCTACAATCGGTAGCACCCCTTGAGGTGCCGCCGATGCGCAAGCCGTTCGCGATCTACCACGAACACCCCGACTGGTTCCGCCCGCTGTTTGCCGAACTCGACCGCCGCAACATCCCCTACGCGCGCCTCGACCCGCGCGCGCACTGCTACGACCCTTCCGAGAAGGAGAGCCCGTACTCACTGGTGTTCAACCGGATGAGCCCGTCGGCGTACCTGCGCGGCGGGGTGCAGGGCACGTTCTTCACGGTCGCGTACATGGCGCACCTCGAGCGCCTGGGGGTGCCCGTCGTGAACGGGCTGAACGGGTTCTCCGTCGAGATTTCCAAAGGCCGGCAGCTCACGCTGCTCGAGTCGCTCGGCCTCGCGTACCCGCGAGCCCGCGTCATCAACCACGCCTCGAAAGCGTTCGAGGCGTGTGAGGGCTTGCGCTTCCCGGTCGTGGTGAAGGCGAACATCGGCGGCAGCGGGGCCGGGATCACGACGTATGCATCGCGCGAGTCGCTGGCGGCGACCGCGGCGGCGAACGGGTTCGACTTCGGCGTGGATCATACGGCCCTGGTGCAGGAGTTCGTTCCCGCGCGCGGCGGGCACATCACCCGCGTCGAAACGCTCGGCGGGAAGTTCCTGTACGCGATCAAGGTGTACACCACGGGCGAGTCGTTCAACCTGTGCCCGGCCGACATCTGCCAGCGCGCCGACGGGGTCGAACTGGTGCGCGGCGCGTGCGCCATCGACGCGCCCAAAACCGGGCTGAAGGTGGAGGGGTACACGCCCCCGCCGGGGGTGATCTCCGCGTGCGAGCGCATCATGCGAGCCGCCGGGATCGACATCGGCGGGATCGAGTACATGATCGACGACCGCGACGGCACGCTCGTCTACTACGACATCAACGCACTGTCGAACTTCGTGGCGGACGCGGTGAACGTCATCGGGTTCGACCCGTTCGCGCGCCTCGTTGATTATTTGGTGAATCGCGCCCGGCGCGCGGAGTGAAACCCGTTATGACGACTCGTCTGCACTGGAAGCTCGCCGGTGTCGGGTCCTTTCTGCTGCTGATGTGGTTTGCTTGCTCCGCCATGACAGTTGCTCCGGCTGGCGAGCGAGTGCGTTGGGTTGCCTGCAACGTTCTCGCATTCCTCGCGGGCGGTTCGTTCGGGGCGGCGATACTGGGGCGTCACGCCAAAAGCTAACGGGAACAATCATGCGCTACGGCTACTGGATGCCCGTGTTCGGCGGGTGGCTGCGGAACGTGGACGACGAGAACATGGCTCCCACATGGGAGTACAGCAAGAGGCTCGCCCAGCGCAGCGAGCAGATCGGGTTCGACCTGTCGCTCGTCGCGGAGCTGAACCTGAACGACATCAAGGGCGCGGACGCGCCCTCGCTCGACGCCTGGAGCACCGCGGCGGCGCTGACGGCGGTCACGTCGAAGCTGGAGCTGATGGTCGCGGTGCGGCCCACGTTCCACAGCCCGGCGCTGCTGGCGAAGCAGGCCGCGAACATCGACCACATCGGCGGGGGCGGGCGGCTCTCGCTCAACGTCGTGTCGAGCTGGTGGCGCGACGAGGCCACCAAGTACGGCGTCCACTTCGAGCAGCACGACGACCGCTACGCCCGCACCTCGGAGTGGCTCGACGTCGTGAACGGCGTGTGGCAGCGGGACCACTTCGACTTCGATGGCAAGTACTACAAGATCGCGGACAACGTCCTGCAACCGAAGCCGGCGAGCAAGCCGCGCCCGGTCATCTACGCGGGCGGCGAGTCGGA
>JBJSXS010000808.1:0-4774 GCA_046086545.1 Gemmata sp. | reverse complement strand
CGGCAAAATGCGGAGTGCGAAATTCGCAACCGGAACGGTCTCGCAATACGGGTAGCCCTGCCCTGGGTTGTATTCCGCAGTCCGCACCGCGCCCCGCATTTCCTAGACGTCTTTCACCACGATGCGCGTGCCCTCGACCGCGATGACGTGCACGCGGGTGCCGGCGGGGATGAACCCGCCGTCGGACACCACGTCCACGAACTGCTCCCCGAACCGCACCACCCCCGCCGGGCGCAACGCCGTCGTCGTCGTGCCGATCGCGCCCAGCAACCCGGCCGCCGCGCTGGCCCCGGGCAGCTGCGACTCGGCCGCGGCCGGCTCGTCGCCGGGCGGGGTCAGCATCATACGGTTCGCGTACGGCACCTGGGGCAGGAACCGCGCGATCACGAACGCGCCCACCAGAGCGCCCATCATCGCGAACAGGTAGTACGCCAGCCGCTCGCCGAACCCGACCCACTCGGCCGTGTTCTGCGGCACCCGCTCGAGCGTCACCAGCCCCAAGCCAGCCAGCATGAAGAGGATGCCGCTGATGCCGCACACCCCGAACCCGGGCAGCACGAAGATTTCGAGCCCGACCAGCACCAGGCCCAACAGGAACAGCAAGAGCGCGAGGACGAACATCTCGCCGCTGAACCGCGACTGGGACCAGAACACCAGGATGAAGCAGAGCGCCGCGACGATCCCGGGGACCGTCAGCCCGGGCACCTTCAGTTCCAGAATGAGGCCGATGAACCCGATCATCACCAGAATGATGGTGACGGCCGGGACGCGCAGGAACTCGGCGAACCGGTCCAGCACGCCAGGGTCCGGGCTCTTCGCCTCGCCGTACCCGTAGGCGGCGGTCACGTCCTTCACCCCCGTGCCGGGCACCGTCGCCTTGGACAGCCCCAACTCGGCCGCGAGCGTCGCGTTCGGGCGGAACGGCACCCCTTTCGGCTTCACCACCTTGTCCTGCGCCCACGGCTCGCCGGCCTTGACGGCCGCGTCGAACTGCTCGCGGGTCATCAGCTTCGTCTTGTTGCGGTCGGTCCCCTTGCCCCGGGCGCGGACGATTTCGAGCTGCGGGTCGAACATGCCGTCGATCAGCACGCCCGGGTACCCGCGGCGCTCGGCCAGGTCGCGCACGCTGTCCCGCTGGGCCCTCCGCTGCGCCTCCTTGGTGCTCTTCAGAAACCGGTCGAAGTTGCCGAACTCGGCCTCCTTCCCCTCGCCGTCCTTCGCGCGGGACATGACGACCTCGGAACAGCCGAGCGCGACCACGGCCGCGGCGTCGGGCGCGGACTCGGGCACGAACCCGATGACCTGCACCGCGTCGTCGCCCTCTTGCGCCTTCGCCAAATCTTCGGCCAGCCCGCGGGCCGCCTCCAGGTCGGTGCCGCCGCACTGGAGCACCAGGATCAGCACGTTGCCTTTTTTCTTGCGAACGTCGCGGACCACGCGGGTCACCGACTCCCGCATCGCGCCGTCCACGTCGCCCCGGAGCGTCCACTGGTACGCCTCCGGGGTGCGCCCGAGCAGCGGGTCGGGGCGCAGCGGCGGCAGGCCGTACAACTCGGCCAGCTCGCGCTGGTCCTCGGCGGCCCCGTTCGCGAGTTCGACGTCGCGGGCGCGGTCCGGCGGGTAGCTGGCGAGCTGGTTGTCCTGCACGCCCTTCACCGGCTCCGGGCCGGCAACGAGCTTCAGCGACTCGGGGTCGGCGGCGTTCGCGTACCGGGCGGCCCCGCCGGCTTTCGCCTTCCCCTTAACGAGCGCCACCGACGGGTCGAACATCTTCTGCACGATGGGCCAGCGGTCGTCGCGGTTGAACACCTGCCTGTACGCCGCCCGCATCACCTCGTCGGGCGGCGACACCCCCTCGGTAACCACCGGCCCGAGCGTTGCGGCCTTCGCCATCACCAGTTCCCCGCACGCCAGTACAGGCAGAACCGTGTGCCCGGCGGCCGGGGCGCGCAGGTACGCGATGGTGTTGACCCGGCCCTTCAGGCTGCCGATGAACTTGGCGAGGTCGTAACACGGGCCGAAGTTGGCGGTGGCGGCCGGCCTGCCGTCCGGCGTGAAGTCGAACACCACGGTCTGAGCCCGCCCGCCGCCCCTGGCGTCCTGTGTGCGATAGCTGATCTGGTTTTTGAGCCGCTCGGCCGCTTCGCTGGTGATGGGGTTGGCGACGGTGACGAACATCGCGGTGCCGGCCGTCTCCTGCGCGCCCGCGCGCGGCGCCAGCACCGCCCAGGCAGCGGCTAGGGCGGTAATGGCCGCCCAGTGGCGTGGGGAAGAGAGCATCGGCGTGTCATTCCTTCCGTGCGGCTCGGCGGGACCGGTCACCCCGCTCACTTAATCAGATTATAACGCCCCCTCGAGCGCGGGCCAAAGAAGGTTCCACCCGGGCGCCTGCCCGGCGCGCAACGGCCCCCCCTTCGCGCTCCGACCTCAGAGCGCGAGGGGGGTGCCCGCAGGCCCGGAACTACCGCTAGGAACCACCTCGGTTGTGCCGGCCGGCTGAATCAGCTCGGAAACACAGGCCGGTTGTAACGGGTGTAGCGAGTTAATCTGGGAGACATGAGTGAGATAACGCGATTCATCACCCTTGGGGGGATTGAATGAACCGGATAATGAGATTAGCTTTATGGAAGATGGTGAAGATGGGGGAACCGAGTAACGAGCGGGCTCGGCGGAGCGTGAATCGAGTCGGCCCGGGAAAGCGTGACGTGCCGCCCCTCCCCACGGCTGGGGAACAAGGGGCGGCCGGGTGGGGTGGCGTCATGCGTAGGGTGGTGATTTCTGGGTTGGGCGTCGTGGCGCCCAACGGTGTGGGCAAAGACGCGTTCTGGCAGGCGTGCGTGGACGGCCACAGCGGCGTCGGCCCGATCCGCTCGTTCGATGCGTCCAACCACCCGATCCGGGTGGCGGGGGAGGTCCACGACTTCGACCCGGAGCCGTACCTGCCCGAAAAGTTCCGCAAGTCCGTCAAGGTCATGGGCCGGGCGGCCAAGTTCGGGGTCGGCGCCGCGGGGCTGGCCGTGACCGACAGCGGCCTCGACACCGCCGCCATGAACCCCGAGCGCCTGGGCGTGGTGATGGGCACCGGGTTGGTGCCGATGGACCTGGGCGAGCTGGCCCCGCTTCTCGCCCGCGCGTGTGCCGAGGGGGGCCAGTTCGACGAGACGAAGCTGCCCGAGCCGGGCCGCACCGACTCCCCGCTGTTCCCGCTGTGGCTGCTCAAGTACCTGCCGAACATGGCGGCCGCGCACATCTCGATGGCGTTCAACTGCCAGGGGCCGAACAACACGGTGGTGACCGCCTGCGTCGCGGGCACGCAGGCCGTGGGCGAGGGGTTCCGCCTGGTCGCGCGGGGCGACGCCGACGTGATGCTGTGCGGCGGGGCCGACAGCCGCATCGACCCGCTGATGCTGCTCGCGTACACCGCCCTGGGCACCCTCAGCAAGTCGAACGCGCTGGCCCCGGCCGAGCGGTCGCGCCCGTTCGATCGCCTGCGCGACGGGTTCGTCATCAGCGAGGGCGCCGCGGTGCTGGTGCTCGAAGAGTACGAGCGAGCGAAGGCCCGCAACGCCCCCATCTACGCCGAGGTGAAGGGTTGGGGCAGCACGTTCGACGCGTACTCGATCACCAAGCCCGACCCCGACGGGCGGGGCGGGGCGCGGGCGATCCGGGCGGCGCTCGACGAGGCCGCGGTGGACTTCCGCGAGGTCGGCTACATCAACGCGCACGGCACCAGCACGAAGCTGAACGACCTCATGGAGACGGCCGCGGTGAAGCGCGTGTTCGGGGACCACGCGCGGGCCGTGCAACTGTCCAGCATCAAGAGCATGATCGGGCACAGCATCGGCGCGAGCGGGGCCATCGAGGCCGCGGCGCTGGCCCTGAGCCTGAAGACGCGAGTGTACCCGCCGACGATCAACCTGAGGAACCCGGACCCGGCGTGCGACCTGGACTACATCCCGAACACGGCGCGCGAGGCGAAGGTGAAGTACGGGCTCTCGACCAGCTTCGGGTTCGGTGGGCAGAACGGCGCGCTCGTGATGGCCGCCGTGTGACGACCCGCGAACGGCACACCAGCGCTGTCGGGCCGCGGAGGGCGCTCCGTGGCCCGACGGCGTTTCAGGTGCGCGAGCGCCGCACGGCTGGGCTCCACCTCACGCGGCGCCGGCGCACCCGGCGACCGGCGGGGTGAGGGCGCGTCGGGCGCGTGGAGCGCGACCCGTGGGCGGCCGCGGGTTCCTGGCGGGCGCGGCGGTGACGCCCCGGCTGCGGGCGCGCGGGATGGACCGGTTCGCGCCGCCGCGGTGGATAAAATGGCGCCGGACGAGACCCGCCCCTGCCCTGGCCCCGCCGACCACATGACGCTGCTCCGCCGCTTCGCCGTCGTGCAACTGCTGATGCTGTGGCAGGGCGGGTTCCTGTTCTACAGCGGGTTCGTGGTGCCGGTCGGCACCGACCTGCTCGGGCGCGTCGGGCAGGGCGCGATCACCGCGCGCGTCACGGTGCTGCTCAACTGGATCGCCGTCGCCGCGCTGGCCGCGGTCGCGCTCGACCTCGCCCTGGCCCGCGACCCGCGCCGGCGCCGGGCGGCGGCCCGGTGGACCGCGTGGGCAGTGGCGGCCGCGTGCCAGGCGCTGCTGTTTTACCTCCACGCGGCGCTGGTGTCGTACATGGACCCGGACCGGCAAGCGGTGCTGGTGCTGCCGCCGTTCCGCCCGACGCACGCCGCCTACCTGTGGGCACACACCGTGCAGTGGGTCGCGGGGCTGGCCCTCGC
>JBJSXS010000807.1:0-4550 GCA_046086545.1 Gemmata sp. | reverse complement strand
GGAGCAGAAAGGCTTGCGGCGGCCGCCGCGAGCCGCTCCTCCGCAGCACAGGCTCGAGCGCGGGGCGCACGCCCCGCGGGTTCGGTTGCTCGCGGTCGCGCGGTGCCCTCATCCCCGGGCAGGGCCGGCCGCCATCGGCGTGAAACGAAGCGAGCCAGAGGCGCTGGCCTCTGGCTCGCGGCTAACCGGTCTTCGCGCGCCCGCATCGTTCGATCACTTCTCGCCGTAGGCCTTGTACTTGTAAGGTGAAGCGGCCCTCGGCTTGAGCGACACGGGCAGGTCGTTCGGGTTGGCCGGCGGGACCGCTTGCGGGTCCGCTTGCGGCTGCGGCACCGGGTTGGCCGGGCCGCCGTCGTACCGGAACGTGCCGCCGTTCGGCGCGGCCGGGGCGGCCATCGGCTGCGGCACGGCCGGTGCGAGCCCGGTCAGCGGTACCGTCGGGGCGGTGGCCCCGCCGATGCCGAGCGTGAACCCGACGGCCGGGGCGCAGTCGTAGTAGTACGTCGAGTACACCGGGTACGAGTAATAGTAGCTCGGGTAGTACACGCGCGGGGCGTAGTAGACCGCCGGGCGGTAGTACCCGCCCCAACCGCCGTGGTGCCCGCGGAAGCTGGTGTAGTACCCGCCGCCGTAGTACCCGCGGTACCCGCCGTAGCCGTAGCCCCACCCGCGGTACCCGCCGTAGTAGTGCCCGCGGTAGCCGCCGGCCAGCTCGTTGTCCTCGGTCGCCGCTTGCCGCGCCGTGCCCTTGCCGCCGAGCGTCATCGTCGTGCTAAGCCCGCCGGCCGTGGGCACGGTGTCGCGGTCGTCGGCGCCGGCGGCGCCCCCGACCGCCAGCACCGCGCCGAGCGCGAGTGCCGCCGTCCAGGTGTTCCGGGTCATTGCTGCGTCCCTCCTCTCAGGCCCTACAGTCCTAATGGCAAGGTTCCGCTGGTGCCATCCGTGCTGATTGTAAGCGCGGCACGCGCCGGGCGGAAGCTGAACAGGCGGGAAAAGGTTCCCGCTCGCGGCTATCGGCACCCGGGGCGGGCGCGTACACTTCCTGAACCATGCTCGACTTCGCTTCAACGTCGCTGCTCGTGGTGGACGCCCAGCGCGGGTTCACCGAACTGTGCCCGGCGGAACTGCCCGTGCCCGGCGGGGCCGCCATCGTGCCGGCGGTGAACGCGCTGCTCGCGCTGCCGTTCGCACGCGTCGACGCCACGCAGGACTGGCACCCCGCGGACCACCGGTCGTTCCTCGGGCGAGCCGACAACCTTTACCCGCCGCACTGCGTGATGAACACGCCCGGCGCGGAGTTCCTTCCGGGGCTGCACACCGACCGCTTCGGCGCGATCTGGCGCAAAGGGTACGACGCGAACTTCGAGGCCTACGCGGTCACCGCGCAGCACCCGGGGTTCGCGCCGTTCCTCGCGGCCTGCGGCATCAAGACCGTGGTCGTGTGCGGCATCGCGACGAACATCTGCTGCTTCTTCGCGGCGCGCGACCTGCGCGCCGCCGGGTTCGAGGTGTGGCTCGCCGAGGACGCCGGCGCCGGCATCGACGTGCCGGCCGCCGGGTTGCTGCAAGCGAAGGCGAAGGCCGAGGGACAGGGGCTGGGCATCCGCTATCGGACCGTCGCGGACTGCCGTTAGTCCGGCGCGCGGTCGGCGAGGCGCGCCCGCACGCGCCCCACGAGCATGGCGTGATCGAACGCGAGCGCTGCGGGCAAGTCATCGAGTGGGAACCAGTTCACCGCGCTGGCGTCGTCAGCGGCCACCGGCTTCAATGCGTCCGGGGCCACCTGTGCCAGATAAACCACGCTGACCGTCCAGCCGCGGGGGTCGCGTCCGGGATTGCCGACCGTGTACAGTTGTTCCAGATCGGCCACTACGACACCCGTCTCTTCCACCAACTCTCGCCGTGCGGCGTCGGCAAGTTTCTCACTTTCCTCGACGAAACCCCCTGGCAGTGCCCAACTTCCGGCGAACGGGTCTTTTTTCCGTTGGATCAGAAGTATTCGGGGCCGGGCCTCGCGGGTCACGATTGCCACGTCCACTGTCAAGGCCGGTCGCGGGTATTCGTAAGTGTGTTTCTGACGCCCTTCAGTGGACATTTCAAGCTCCCAACGGGCCAATGGTTTAGAGCGAAGTTCGCGCGCCGACTTGAGTAACTTAGCCCCGCGCGCGCGCGCCGCTAACGGAGGGAAAATCGAACCCTCTGGTACAATACCAATGCTTCCCGGGGGGCACGTGGGGAAGCGTGAACTTTGGAGCCAAACCCGAAACTGAACCGCGGCGCGCACGGCCATTTTATCCGTGCGTGGCCCCTTCTTTCGGAACCGCGGGTAAGCGTAAGGAGAGGTGAGTTGTGCAGTTACGACAAGACGCGCCGGTAAAGGATGCGGCGCTGCCGAAGGTGGTGGTGTGGGAAGCGTTTGATGTGACGGACCCGGTGACACAGGCCGCGGCCAAGCTCTACGAGGAGACGCTGACTGCCGACGAACGCATCCCGTGGATGTGGATCGAGCAGTCGGTTCAGGACCGCGCGAAGAGTAAACCGCGACCCGGCGGCTGGAGTCGGCACCTGTTGCTGGCCGCGCCCGAGGGGCGGCAGGACGACCCGGGCGCGCTCGCCGGCTACGTGTACGGCGCGCTTCTGCCGGGCTATGGCGGCTACCTGTGTTACGTCGGCGTGGCCGAGTGGGCGCGCCGGATGGGCGTCGGCCGCCGGCTGTACGATCAGTTCTTCAAGGTGCTCCGCGTCGACGCCGGCGAGCTGGGCGAGGGGCTGCCGTTCGTGATCTGGGAGAGCCACCGCCCCGACCCGCTCGCGGACGCGAAGGACTGGGACAACTGGACCGCGCGCACGAAACTGTTCGACAAGGTCGACGGGCTGTGGGTGGACGGCGTGGACTTCCTCTCGCCGAACTTCGCGGCCGACGAGGAGGACGAGCACGCGCCGCCGGTGCCGCTCCAGTTGTTCGTGAAACCGATGGACACGCCGGAGTCCGCGTTCACGCCCGCGCGCCTGCGGGAGGTGGTCGGCGGGTTGCACGAGCGGGTGTACCACAACCTGCCGGGAAGCCCCATGTTCGACGGCACGCTCCCGCCCGGCTGCGAGCCGCGCCTGCTCCCCGCGCGGGCCGCGGGGGTCCGCAAGAGCGAACGCGGGGAACTCGTCTGACGACGAACTGAAAAGTGAAACGGGCGAAGTGCAAAATGGAGGAGCGCCTTCGGCGCCTTCCATTTTGCACTTCGCCCGTTTCACTCTGAATCGACGGAGTAGGTCAGGTCGGGCGGGAATCGAACCCGCGGTTGTGCGCTCGTCAGAGGCACGCCCTACCACTCGGCTACCGACCTATACTGCTCTGCATGTCGCGAACGCTCGCCGCGCGCTGGGTGTTCCCGGTGAGCGGGCCGCCACTCCCGAACGGCACCGTCACCATCGACGGCGACCGCATTGCCGCGGTGGCGCCCGCGGGAGCGCGCCGCGCGGACGAAGACTTGGGCAACGTCGCGCTCGTCCCGGGGCTGGTCAACGCCCACGCGCACCTCGACCTCAGCGGCGCACGCGGGCTGATCCCGCCCACCGACCCCGACCGCTTCACCGACTGGCTCCGGGGGGTGATCGCGTACCGCCGCCCGCGCACCGCGGACCAAACACAGGCCGACATCCGCATTGGGCTGGCCGAGTGCCTGCGCACCGGAACGACGCTCATCGGCGACATCGCGAGCGAAGGCGCGTCGTGGGACGCGCTCGCGGAAGCCCCGACACGGGCGGTGGTGTTCCGCGAACTGATCGGCCTCAGCGAAGAGCGCGCGCAACAGGCGTGGCGGGAACTGGTGCGCTGGAAGGACCAACGGCGCGCGACCCCGACCTGCCGGCCCGCGGCCAGCCCGCACGCCCCGTACAGCGCGCGCAACAATCTCCTGCTCTCGTGTTCCGGGCCGGAATGGACCGTCGCGATTCACTTGGCCGAATCGCCGGGCGAGTTGGAACTCGTCCGCTCCCACTCCGGGCCGTTCGTGCCGTTCCTCCAGGACCTCGGCGTCTGGCACCCGAACGAACTGACGCGAAGTCTCGACATTCCGATCGTGCGCAACCGGGCGTCCGGGCACGCGCTGTTCGTTCACGGGAACTACCTCACGCCGGACGTTTCGCGCTACTTCGGCGCAACGATGTCCGTCGTCTACTGCCCGCGAACGCACGCCGCGTTCGGGCACCCGCCGCACCCGTTCAGGGAGTTCCTCGCACGCGGAGTGCGCGTGTGCCTGGGCACCGATAGCCTCGCGTCGAACCCCGATCTCGATATCCTCACCGAGGCGCGGTTCGTGCGGGCGCGGTATCCGGATTTCCCCGGCGACCAACTGTTGCGCATGATTACGCTGTCGGGCGCCGAGGCGCTCGGGTGGTCCGACGAAACCGGCTCGCTCCAAGCCGGTAAGAGCGCGGACTTGGTACTAGTGCCGCTGCCCAACGCGGACGCGCTCGACCCACACGAACTGCTGCTCGCGGGCTTCGCGGGCGAGCGCCGCACGATGTTCCGCGGGCGGTGGCGGGAGTGAGCC
>JBJSXS010000806.1:0-4091 GCA_046086545.1 Gemmata sp. | reverse complement strand
GACTTGGTGCGCCACTCGTCCGCCGCGGTGCGCGCCACGTTCCGTGTCATCGACGGGTCGATGACGTTCACGTCGCGCGGCAGTTCCTGCAGGAACTGGCTGCTGATACAGTAGTTCAACTGCCCGCGAAACTCGCGCATCCGCGAGTGGCACAGGTACAGTTCCTTCATCGCCCGCGTCATGCCGACGAAGCACAACCGGCGCTCCTCCTCGATATCCTCGTCGTTCGCAAGGCTCCGCTCGTGCGGCAGCAACCCCTGCTCCACGGCGAGGATGTACACCACCGGGAACTCCAGTCCCTTCGACGCGTGCAGCGTCATCACCGAGACGTGATCGGCCTGTTCGTCCCACCCGTCGGTGTCGGACGCGAGCGTGATCTGCTCGAGGAAGTCGGTGATGGTGCGCGAGTTGTCCTCGTCCCAGAACTGTTTGGCCGCGGTGATCAGTTCGTTCACGTTCGCCAGACGCTCCGCGTCCTCATCCTCGGCCGAGTCGCGCAACATCGCCTCGTAACCGCTCTTCTCCAGCACCAGCCGAACGAGGTCGTGAGGCGGGAGGTCGAGCCGGGCGCGCAGCTCGGACATCAGTTTGTGGAAGTCGCGCAGCCCGGTAGCCGCCTTACCCTTGATCTCCGCGATGCGAGCCACCTGCCCGGCGGCGACGAGCAGCCCGGTTCCCTGATCGGCCGCGAAGGACTGCAACTTGTCCAGCGACACCTTGCCGATGCCGCGGGCCGGCTCGTTCACCACGCGCATGAAGCTCACGCTGTCCTGCGGGTTCGCCAGCAGCCGCAGGTACGCGAGCACGTCGCGGTTCTCTTTCCGCTCGAAGAACGCCAGACCCTTCACGATCTGGAACGGCACGCCATGCTTTACGAACGCCGACTCCAGCGACCGCGAGAGCGCGTTGATCCGCATGAAGATGGCGTGATCGCGGTACCTGAACCTGCCGCCCTTCACCGCTTCCTTGATGCGCTCGACCACCCCCTCGGCCTCCGCGACCCCGTTGTCGAACGTGACGACGCTGACCGGGTCGCCCTGCGGGTTGTCGGTCACCATCGTCTTCTTCTTGCGCTGCTTGTTGTGGTCGATGAGTGCGCCGGCCGCGCGGACGATCGCCTTCGTGCTGCGGTAGTTCTGCGCGAGGGTGATGGTGCGCGCGTTCGGGAAGTCGCGCTCGAAGTCGAGGATGATCTTGATGTCCGAGCCGCGCCACTTGTAGATGCTCTGATCGGGGTCACCGACCACACAAATGTTCGGGTGGTTCAGGCTCAGTTGCTTCACGATCTGGTACTGCGCCGAGTTCGTGTCCTGGTACTCGTCAATCAGAATGTGCCCAAACCGGGCGTCGAGTTCGGAGCGCAGTTCCTCGTTCAGCTTCAGAGCCATAGCGGGCAAATACAGCAGGTCGTCGAAGTCCATCGCGTTCGCCTTGCGCAACCGCTTCTCGTACCCGTGGTACACCTTCGCGGTCACCTGCTGGAAGAAGTCGGTCGCGGTGCGCTCGTACTCCTTGGGCGTCAGCAGCTGGTTCTTCGCCTTGCTGATCGCCCCGCCGATGCGCTCGGGGCTGAACTTCACGTTGTCGATGCCGCTCGCTTCGAGCGCGTCCTTGACCAGCTTGTTGCGGTCGTCCACGTCGTAGATGGTGAAATTACGGTCGTACCCGAGCCGGTCCGCGTGCTGCCGCAGGAGACGCGCGCCGAGGCTGTGGAACGTGCTAACCCACACTTTGTTACCGGGGGCGAGCTTCTCCACGCGGGTCTTCATCTCGCCCGCGGCTTTGTTCGTGAAAGTGATGGCGAGGATGCTGCTGGCCCGCACACCTGAGCGCAAGAGGTACGCGACCCGCCGCGTGATGGCCCGGGTCTTACCGCTGCCGGCGCCCGCCAGAATGAGCAGCGGCCCCTCGCCGTGCGTCACCGCGGCGCGCTGGTCTTCGGTCAGGTCGGCGAGCAGTTCGGCTGGCTCAGACATGCGCCCATCCTGCGGGATACAACTATACCAGTGAAAACCGATTCTACCCGGGCGGGCGGGTCGTGCGAAGCTCAGCCTGAAACGTGTTCTGCTGAAATGACCGTCGATACTGTCGCTGCCACTCCGAGACTGCTCTCGCAGTTCCGACCGCCAGGCAAGAGCCGACCGATCGATTCAACCGAGCGACTGGGACCGTGACATGGAGATTCTCGGGCTGGGCACGCAAGTCATGGAGTGCGCGCGGGTGCGTCGCCTGCTGGACGAGCACGCGGACGCGTTCCTGCGGCAGGTGTACACAAACCGCGAGGTGCGGTTCTGCAACTCACGCAAGCAGACCACGGAGCAGTTCACGGCCCTCTGGGCCGCGAAGGAGGCGGTGTTCCGCGCACTGGGCACCACCTGGAAGCGTGGGGTGAACTGGGCCGACGTGGAAATCGTGTGTGATCCGGGCGCGCCGCCTCACGCGGTTGTGGCCGGCGCGACCAGAGAGCTGCTGGCCGCGAGGGGCATCAACCAGATTCTACTGACGATGGCGTTCTGCCGCACGTTCGCAACGGCGACGGCCGTCCCCGGCCGCGCGACCGGCGGACTGGTCGCGGAGGACACCGCTCTCGATGACTGATGTCATCGAGGTGTTCGGTTGTCAGTCAAACCAACGAGCCTCGCCACCCGTCGGCTGGGGCGGTTGTTTCTCAACTGACCACTCATTGCAACCCTTCCCCCACATCCTTGAGCAACGCGCGGGCGGCCTTGAACGCGGACCGGACGCTCATCACGCGGCCCTCAATCTGGTCCCCGGTGAACGGGCGAATCGGGTCGGCCTTGGGCAACCCGGCGAGTTCCAGCGTGAGCGGCAGCAGGCTCATGAACTCCTTCATCCGGGCCTGCTTCAGTTCGTTGCTGACTGGCTGATCCACGGTCGTGACCCTCGGTTATCGGTTGCGGGTGTGGAACTCGTACACCCGCCAGCCTACCCAGAAACCCCCCGCGTCTCAAGCGCGCTGTGCCCATCCCGCCTGGGCTAACAGGCCGCGCGCAGTTTGCCGCGCCTGCGGCGCCCAGCCAGCCCGCGTCGGTCTGTGGAACTTAACCCGAAGGAGAACATTTCTCTGAATCGCGCGGCAAACTGGCTAAATACTTCCGCTCGTAACGTCGATGCGTTGAGTTACGCGTGCCCACGCGAACCGATCGGGGGCAGACCGCCCACGGCGGGAGCGGTTCGCGGGGGCCGGCCGGGTCCGAAGTAGGAGCGGGGACGAACTATGAGCCGGAGCCGATGGTTCAAGCGCGCACTCGCCGGTGTGCTGGCGGTCGCGACCGCCGGCGGGTGCAAGCAGCAGCTCTTCATGGAGCCCGGCGACTACCAGGACGCGACCAAACTCGCGCTGCCGAAGTCGCTTGAGACGAACCCGCACGGCCCGATCGTACCCCCGCAGGTGGACCGACTCAGCGGGACCGCGACCACCGTCATCGACTTCGCCCGCCCGCCCCGGCACATGACGCTCCGCGAGTGCGTCGCGCTGGCACTGGAGCAGGGTAACGTGGGCACCCAGAACCCCAACAACCCGGGGTTCAAGAGCGAGCAGCCGCAGATCTTCGGCGGCCGCGCGGCGGGGAACGGCAGCGACGCGATCCGCGCGTTCGCCATCGAGCCGGCCGTGGCCAGTGCCGAAATCGAGCGGTCGCTGTCCAAATTCGACGCCCGCTGGATCACCTCGATGCAGTGGCAGAAGATCGACCAGCCGGTGGCCGCACAGTTCCTGTCCTTCCAGCA
Organism: Gemmata sp.; assembly: GCA_046086545.1. Taxonomy (GTDB): domain Bacteria; phylum Planctomycetota; class Planctomycetia; order Gemmatales; family Gemmataceae; genus Gemmata. The sequence continues at coordinate 341 of JBJSXS010000806.1, read as the reverse complement.
GTCGCGCGACGCCGCCAGTTTCAGCAGCACCCTGGCCAAGCCGCTGCCGACCGGCGGCGTGGCCGGCATCACCACCAGCGTCGACTACTCGAAGTTCTCCCAGAGCGCGGCCAACCAGACCCAGCTCGTGAACCCGAACTACACCCCGCGGGTGCAGTTCACCCTCGAGCAGCCCCTGCTGCGGCACTTCGGGGTGGAGGTGAACCAGCTCGCGCCCAGCCACCCGAACAGCCTGCTGCTCCAGGGCCTGTCCCCGACCGGTCAGGGCACCGAGGGCATCCGGTTGAGCCGGATCCGTCTGGACCAGTCGCGGACTCAGTTCGACGCGCAGGTGAACTACA
>JBJSXS010000805.1:0-11137 GCA_046086545.1 Gemmata sp. | reverse complement strand
GCCGACGGCGGCGGCCTCAACAACACCTACGCGGACTACGAGCGGTTCCTCTGCCCGCAGTTCGACTGGGCGTTCACCGCGCTCGTATCCGACCTCGCGGACCGCGGGATGCTGGAGGAGACCGTGGTCGCGGTGTTCTCGGAGTTCGGCCGCACCCCGCGCCTCAACGGCAAGAGCGGGCGCGACCACTACCCGAACGCCTGGACCAACTTCTTCGCGGGCGGCAACTTCAAGACCGGCCAGGTCATCGGCGCGACCGACAAGATCGGCTCCCGCCCGGTGGACACCCCCATCGAGCCGCCGCAGATGCTCGCCTCGCTGTACCACGGCATGGGCATCAACCTCGACGCGACGATGATGCCCGGTCCCGGCGACCGGCCCGTGCGCATGGTCGAGGCCGAGCCGATCAAACAGCTCTTCAAGTAGGCGAGCCGGCCGGCTGAAACCGGCCGCTCGTCACGCACACCATGATCAGACTTCGCACGCTCTCTTCTGCCGCCCTCCTCGGCTTCGCGCTCGAGCTCAGCGCAGCCGAGCCGACGGTGCGCGACCTGAGCGTGCGCGGCCTTCAGACGAACGGCACCACTGCCGTCACCGTCACCGGGGACGACCTGGGCAAAGCGCCGAAGCTGTTGCTCCCGTTCCCTGGCAGGCAAACCCTGAAACCCGGCGGCACCGACAAGAGGGCCGAGTTCGCGGTCACGCTCGAATCCGCGACGCCCGGGCTGCACCACCTCCGTGTGGTCACCGACGGCGGCGTGAGCCTGCCCGCGGTCGTCGGCGTGGACGCGCTCCCGCAGCTGCCGTTCGCGGCGATGGTCGACGCACTGCCGGTCGCGCTTCACGGCTCGCTCACCGGCGCACAGGTGCTAGAAACCACGTTCGCCGGCAAAGCGAATCAGAGGATCGCCGTCGAGATCGAGTCGCAGCGCATCGGCGGAAAGTTGCGCCCCACCGTTCACCTGTACACCGCGAAGAGAATCCAACTCGAGTGGGCGTGGGGCACGCCCGCCCTCAACGGCGACGCGCGCCTGACCGCGACGCTACCCGCGGACGGCACGTACACCGTCGCGGTTCACGACGCAGAGTACGCCGGCCCGGCGCCGGGCCTCTTCCGACTGAAGATCGGCGCGTTCGATTACGCGGATCAGGTGTTCCCGCCGTTCGTCACCCGGCAGACGCGACGCGTCGAGTTGTTCGGATCACTCTCCGCGCCGGTCGAGCTGCCCGCCGGGCGCGGCGGGGTCGTCCCGCTCGACTGGCCGAAGGGCGGCGCCTGGACCGGCCCGCGGCCGTTCGTCGAGGTCAGCGCGCGGACCGAGCTCTTCGAACCGAACCAGGGCGAGGCCGCGCGGGAACTGCCCGCCGGGCGGGTCGGCGTGACGGGCGCGCTCCGCACCGCGCGCGAGGAGCACCGGTACCGCGTCCCGGTCACGCCGGGCTCCAAAATGCGGTTCGAGGTGTTCGCGGAGCGGCTCGGCTCGCGGTTCGATGCGGCGCTGGTCCTCCGCAACGACGCGGGCGCGGTGGTCGCACAGGCCGAAGATTCACCCGGCACACTCGACCCCGCGCTCGAATACACGGTGCCGGACAAGGTGACGCTCGTCACCGCCTGTGTGGTGGACGCGCAGGGCGGAGCGGCGCCGCGCGGCATCTACCGGCTCACCGTCGACCCCGTGAAGGGCGAGGGGCTGGGCGACTTCAAACTCACCACACCGCTTCAGCGGTTGAACATCCCGGGCGGCGGGCGCGCGGTGGTGCCGGTCCACGTCGACCGCCGCGGGTTCGCGGGCCGGATCGACCTGAGCGCCGACGGCCTGCCCCCGGGCGTGAAACTCGAAGGCACGGCCATCCCTCCCGACGCCGACGGCGCCCTCGTGGCGGTCACCGCGCCCGCGGAGTTTCCCGTCGGGCTGGTCAACTGGAAGGGCCGGGGCGGAACCGACGAGCGGGCCGTTTCGATCAAGGGGCACCCGCTCGAAAGGCTCCAGCCGTGGCTCGCGACCGAGTTCGCTCTCGCGCCGACCGGCGCGAGAGCGGACGAGTTCAGCATCGACTGGAAGGGGTTCGCCCCCGACACCGGGCTCGCCCCCGGCGGCAAGCTCGCGCTCCCGGTGAAGCTGACCCGCGCCGACGTCGCGTCGCCCGTGCGCCTGACCCTGCTCACCAGCCAGGCACCGGTGCTGGTGAACAACCAGCCGGACCCGAACCGCGCGATCCGCGTCGAGAAGCCCACCGAGTTCGGCGCGAAGGTGAGCGAGGGCGAACTGCCCATACTGGTCCCGCCCGAACTGCCCGCGGACGGTTACCAGGTTGCGGTTCTGGCGGAACTGCTCTCCGCCGACAAGCAGCGGGTGCTGGCCTCCGCCGTGACCCCGGTTCGCGCGCTGCCCGTGAGGCTGCCCGTCGCGCTCAAACTCGCGACCGCTTCGGTGGACGCAAAGCTCGACGCCAAAACGGGTGCGGTGCTCGAACTCAAAGGCGCGGTCGAGCGCCTGAACGGGTTCGCCGGCGACGCGTCCGTCGCGCTCACCGGATTGCCGGCGGGCGTGCCCGTGCCGGCGGCGCTCAACGTGAAGGCCGGCGAGACCGCGTTCGCGTTCAAGCTGGCACTGCCGCCGACCACGCCCGCGGGCGAGGTCAAGCTCAGGGTCGGCGTGACCGCGACCGACCCGAAGCAACCCAACGTGCGAGTAAAGGGCCGCGACGCGGAAGCAACACTGCGCGTGCTCGTGGCGCCGAAATGATGTGCCGTTCGCCCGCACCCCTCCCGGGAGGCGGACCAAGCCGAAGCCGAGACACTCCATGACCCGCCCCACCGCCGCTCTGCTCGTCGCGCTTCTGCCGCTCCCCTTGCGCGCGGCCGACCCCCTCACATCCGTGTCCGTGTCACCGGCGGCCATAGACATCAGGCACCACCGGCACCCCCACGCGATTCAGGTGCTCGGGGTCGGCGCCGACGGGTACTCGGCCGACCTCCGCGGCGCCGCCACGTTCGCCAGCGACCGCCCGAACGTCGCGACCGTTGAGAAGGGCGTTGTGACGCCGGTCGGCGCCGGGCATGCGAAGATCACGGTGACGGCCGGGGGGCGGGTGTTCGTCGTCCCGGTCACCGTCGCGCTCGACGCAAAAGAGCCGCCGGTCAGCTTCCGGCACGAGGTCATGCCGGTGCTGACGCGGGCCGGGTGCAACATGGGCGCGTGCCACGGGTACTCGCTCGGCAAGAACGGGTTCAAGCTGTCGCTCCGCGGGTCGGACCCGGAACCGGACTACTTCGCCATCGTGAAGGACTCGGCCGGGCGCCGCATGAACTTCCAGCAGCCGGCCCAGAGCCTGCTCGTCGCGAAGGCCCGCGGGGACTCGGCCCACGAGGGCGGCGCACGGTTCGCGAAGGGCTCGCTCGCGGACGGCATTCTCACGAACTGGATCGCGCAGGGCGCCCCCGGCGACGTGAAGGACGCGCGCGAAGTGGTTCAGGTGAAAATGGTCCCCGCGGCACTCGTCCTCAAGCCGGGCCAGAAGCACCGCGTGCAACTGATCGCGGAGTACAGCGACGGCGCGAAGCGCGACGTCACCGACCTGGGCGTGTTCGCGGTCAACAACGACCGGTTCGCGGCGGTGGCCGAGGACGGCACGGTGACCGCCGGAACCGCCGGCGAGACCGCGGTCATCGGCCGGTTCGAGCGCGTGTTCGCCGCCACGGGCGTGACCGTGCTGGCCCCGAGCGGGCCGTTCACGCCCGCGCCCGTGCCGGACAACGTGATCGACAAGCCGGTGGTGGAGAAGCTGAACCGGCTGCAGGTCGCGCCGTCGGGCCTCGCCGGCGACGAGGAGTTCCTGCGCCGCGTGTACCTCGACCTGATCGGCTTGCAGCCCAGGCCCGACGAGGTGCGCGCGTTCCTCGCGGACGGCGACCCCAAGAAGCGCGAGAAGGTGACCGACGCCCTCTTCGAGCGGCCCGAGTTCGTGGACCACTGGTCGCTGAAGTGGGGCGACCTCCTCCAGAACTCGCGCAACAGTGTGAGCGCGCCGGCGATGTTCCAGTTCCGCGAGTTCATCCGCGGCGCGCTCGCGTCCAACATGCCGATGGACAAGTTCGCGCAGAAACTGCTCACCTCGAAGGGCGGCCACACCGACGACCCGGCGAGCGTGTACTTCACCATCAGCAAGGACACGAACGACACCGTCGAGCGCGTGACGCAGGTGTTCTGCGGCGTCCGCATGCTGTGCGCCCGGTGCCACTCGCACCCGCTGGAGAACTGGACGCAGGCGGACTACTTCGGCCTCGCGAGCTTCTTCACGCAGGTCACCGCGAAGCAGGACCCGCGGGTGCCCAACGTCGCGAACACCAAGCTGGTGGCCGTCGCCCCCGCGGCCGGCAGCGCGACCAACCCGCGCACCGGGAGGGCCCAGCCGCCGCGGTTCCTGGGCGGCAGCGAGCCGAAGTTGGACACCGGGGCCGACCGCCGCGAGGCCTACGCGAAGTGGCTCACGGACGCCAAAAACCCATTCTTCGCGCGCGGCCTGGTGAACCGCTACTGGAGCTACTTCTTCCACCGCGGCATCATCGACCCGGTGGACGACATCCGCAGCACCAACCCGCCCATCAACCCGGAACTGCTCGACGCGCTGACCGCGTACTTCGTGAAGAGCGGGTACGACGCGCGAGCCCTCATGCGGCGCATCGTCGCCTCGCAGACCTACCAGCGCACCGGCACCCCGAACGCCGGGAACCTGAGCGACGACCAGAACTTCTCGCACGCGATTGCCCGCCGCGTGCCCGCGGAGGCGCTGCTCGACTCGCTGGTGCAGGCGACCGCCATTCAAGAGGGGCTGCCCAACGGGTTCCGCGCGGCCCAGCTGCCGGACGCCAGTCAGGAGAACGTGTTCCTCAAGTTGTTCGGCAAGCCGCAGCGGATGGACGCGTGCGAGTGCGAGCGGGACAACGGGTCGAACATGCTCCAGGCGCTCCACTTCCTCAACGGCAAGAGCATCCTGGGGCGCGTGCGGAACCCGGCCGCGCGCCCGGCACTGCTGCTCCAGAAGAAGGTGACCGACGAGGAGTTGGTGAAGGAGCTGTACCTGTGGTCGCTGGCGCGCAACCCCACCGCCAAGGAACTGGAGGTGGGGCTGGACTTCCTGAAGGCGAGCGAGGACCGGGCGGCCGGCGCGCAGGACCTGATGTGGGCGCTGCTGAACAGTAAAGACTTCCTGCTGGTGCGGTGAGTGGTAACGATCCGGCCGCGGCGACGGGCGTTCGCCCGTAGCCGCGGCCGCCGGAGCACCCGCACTCAATCCAGGTCGACGTACACCCCGCTGCCGAACAGCGCCTCGAACCCCACCCGCGACGCGAGCCGTCCCCCCGTCACCCCGTCGAGGATGAGCAGCTGGCTGTTCGGCGTGCCCGGCGCGGTGCCGAGCAAGTAGTCGACCACGCCGTCGCCGTTCGCGTCGTCAACCGCGATCCGGGCCGGACCCTCTGCGCGGTCGCGCCGGACGCCCTCGGTCCCGAGCGCCGGGGCCAGGCAGCTGCGAACCGGCTGCCCGCTGGTGCCGAACGCCTTCAGGTGTGTCACACTGGGAGCGGCCAGCGCGCCGGTGATCACCTCGCCCTTCCCGTCGCCGTCCACGTCGCCGACCGCCAGGTTGATTTCCCCGAGGTAGCCCGTGTACCCGAGGAACGAGGTCGTCACCGCTCCGGTCCGGCCGTCGAGCACCTTGATGTGGCCGTTCCCGCCCGCTCCGGCAACCACAGCGATGTCGGCGAAGCCGTCGCCGTTCGTGTCCCCGGCGGCCACCTTCACCCCGCCGCTGTACCCGGGGAACGCAATGAACGACCGGAGCTCGGCGCCGGTGGCCCCGCTGAACACCTTGACGTGCGTCGTCTGGGTCGCGGTGCCGACCACGATGTCCGCCTTGCCGTCGCCGTCCACGTCGGCCGTGGACAGCGTCAGCCCGCCCATGTACCCGCCGAACGGAAGGAACGATCGCACTTCGGCACCGGTCTTCAGGTCCCGTACCTTCACGTGCGCGGCGCCGGTCGCGGTGGCGGCGACGAGCTCGTCCACCCCGTCGCCGTTCTGGTCACCCAGAGCTACCTGTATCCCACCCCCGTACGACCCACCGAACGGCCTGTAATCGAGCACCGTGGCGCCCGTCTGCGCGTCCGACAGCCGGGCGACACCCGGCGCGCCCGCGTCCGCCCCGACCGCGATGTATTGCACCGATCCCAGTTGCGGCGCTACCGGCTGTGAGCCGTTGGCCGGGTTGACAACAACGGACGCCGCCACAGGGCTCCCACCCAGGCCGGCGTTGCTCGCATTGGTGGACGCCTGGACCGTGAAGCCGAACGAGGCGTTGGTGCTGTTCAGGTCGGTTCCGGGGGTGAACTTGAGCCCGGCGGCGCCCTGCGCGACCGTGATGAACGAACCGTCCGACACCGGGGTCGTGCCGTTGCTCAGGAACACCTGGCCGTTGGTGATCCCGGTAATCTTGTAGAACGCCGTTGCGCCGGCGTCGGCCGCGTTCGGCCTTACGACCAGCCCGCTCCTCGTCTGCGTGTTCTGGTTGGTGACGGCGTTGGTGACCGTGGGCGTGGACGCGACCAGACCGACGGTGATCCGTGCGGTCACGAGGGAGTCCACCAGCGCCGCGGTGCTGGCGCCGGTGGCCGCCTGCACCTTGAACGACCCGTTGCCGACAAAGTTCGTGGCGGGGGTGAACTTGAGCCCGGCGGCGCCCTGCGCGACCGTGATGAACGCCCCGTTGGCGATCGCGGTCACGCCGTCGTTCTGGAACAACGTCCCGTTGGCGATCGCGGTGATCTGGTAGAACGCGGTGCCGCCGCCGTCCGCCGTGTTCTTGCTGATGACCAGGCCCGTCGCCGACTGGACGTTCACGCGGGTCGATGCGTTGGTCACGGTCGGGGTGAACGCCGGCACGACCAGGATGGACGCCGTCACCTGCGACCCGCCGAGCCCGCCGGGGCTGGCGCTGGTGGCCGCTTGGACCTTGAAACTGCCGGTGCCGATGAAGTCGGTGTTGGGGGTGAACTTGAGCCCCAGGGCGCCCTCCGCGACCGTGATGAACGCCCCGTTGGTGATCGCGGTCACGCCGTCTTTGAGGAACAACCTGCCGTTGGTGATCGCGGTGATCTGATAGTTGGTAACCGAGCCGCCGTCCACGGCGTTCGCGGTGACGACCAACCCGGTTGTGGTCTGGACGTTGGCCGACGTCGACGAGTTGCTGACGCTCGGCGTGTCCGCGACCGGGTTGACGGTGATGGTCGCGGTCACCGCGGCCCCGCCGAGGCCCGCCGAGGTGCCGGTGCTGGACGCCTGCACCTTGAACGTGGCGTTTCCGAAGAAGTTGAGGCTCGGGGTGAACTTCAACCCGGCGGCGCCCTCCGCGGCGGTGATGAACGACCCGCTGGCGATGGCGGTCGTACCGTCGTTCTGGAAAAGCGTGCCGCCGGTGATCGCGGTGATCTGGTAGCTGGTGGTCGTCTCCCCCACAGGGTTCGGGGTGACGACCAGGCCCGACGCCGTCTGCACCTCTTCGCTGGTCGTGGCAGGGGTCACGGTCGGAGAGCCCACCGCCGCGTTGGTCACGGTCACCGAGATGATCTGTGCGTCGGTGCCGCCGTTGTTATCGGACACCTGCACGGTCACGTCGTACACGTTGTCGGCGCCGGTGTCGGTCGGGGCCTCGAAGTCCGGGGGTGTCACGAACGTTAGCACCCCGGTGGTCGGGTTGATCGCGAACTTGGCCGCGTCCGCCGCCCCGCCGCTCGCGACCGACTGGATCGAGTACGTGAGCGTCTGAGACGGGCCGTCCGCGTCGGTCGCGGTCACCGTGGTCACCGTGGTCGTGTTCTCCGGTACGCTCACCGTCGCCGTCGGCCCGCCGCCGTTGGAGGTGATAACCGGCGCGTTGTCGTCGTTGAGGATGGTCACGCTGGCCGGGTTGGACGCCACGGAGCTGCCATCGATCATCGCCCCGTTGGTCGGGTTGCTGAGGGTCAAGACGACCGTCTCGTCCGGCTCCAAGGTCCGGTCGCCGTATAGGGTGACCGAGAACGTCCGGGACGTCGTGCCGAGCCCGAACATCAGTGTGCCCATCGTGGTCAGGTAGTCAACGCCGGCGGTCGCCGTGCCGTCGCTGGTCGCGTAGTCCACGCTCCCGGCGTCCGAGCCGCCGAAGCGGTCGATTTGGATGGTGACCAGGGAGCTGCCGATGTTTCCCTCGTTTTGCAAGAAAGTGCTTTGATTGAAGGTGAACGAACCGACAGGCGCATCGGTCACGGTGACGGCGATGGCCTGGGTGTCGGTGCCGCCCTTCCCATCGGACACCTGCACGGTGACGTCGTACACGTTATCGAGGCCGGCGTCGGTCGGGTTCTCGAAGTCCTGGGCGCTCACGAACCTCAGCACCCCAGTGGTCGGGACGATGCTGAACTTGGCCGCGTCCGCACCGCCGCTGATCGAGTACGTGAGCGTCTGGGCGGGCGTTTCCGGGTCGGTCGCGGTCACCGTGGTGACCGCGGTCGTGTTCTCGGCCACGCTCTTCGACGCCGTCGCGCCCGCGCCGTCGGAGGTGATCGACGGCGGCGTGTTGTAGGTAATGGTCCGGCTCGCGGACCCGCTCCCGCCGGCGCCGTCGTTGACTGCGAACTGCACCTGACGCGGAGCGGTCGAGGTTCCGAGGTTCTGGTACGTGATCGCCTTCGCCAGGGCCGAAACGGCCGCCACGGTCGCGTTGCTCGTGGTGAACGATACGACCAGGGTCGTCCCGTTGGTGCCGCCCGAGAACGTTGCGATCGTGGCCCCGCCGAAGGTGACGTTGCTGCCCGACACGCCGATCTGCCCGGCCGCGGTGCCCTGGTTCTGAATGCTCAACTGGTCGGCGGTTGTGCCGCCCGCGGAGAAACTGACGGACAGCGAGCCGTTCGCGAGGTTGGTGGCGAGGTTGTCGCCGTCGGTCACCGAGGCGGCCGTATCGATTTGAGCGGGCGGGGTACTCAGGGTGTACAGCAGCGGCGTGCCGGTGAGCGCGACCACCGGGTTGGCGGTCACCCGGATGTCGTCCACCCCGACCCACTCGTCGGTGCCGGTCGCGTTGGTCGTCATGATCCGAACCTGGACCTGCGACTGGTTGTTCGCCGCGAGCGGGAGCGTGACGCTCAGCGGAATGTCAGGACCGGAAGCGTTGGCGACCGTCGCGTCAGCCACGTACCCGTTGGTCACGTTCGTCCAGGCGGCGGTCGTACCCAACCGGTACTGCACGTTGACCTGCTGTGTCGCGTCGTTGGCCGTACTGTCGAGGTCGCGCAGGGTGAACGACACCTGGATGCCCGAAGCGCTGGTGATGCCCGTGGTGTTGAGGTGCAGCTGAAGGTACGGGGCGGACGCGGTCGCGGACCCGGCAAGAGCGACGGTGGGGTTCGTGATCTCGAACTCGGTCACGCCAGCGGTCGTAAACGTGTTCGGGTCCGTTTGGTTCTCGTTGACGTCGACCGTCGGCGTCGCGTCGTTCGCGGTCAACGTTCTCGGGTCGGTGCCGACCCCGGCCGTGAGCCCGTCGCCGCGGTAGCCGATGATGCTGGGCACGCCCGTCCACACGTCGTTCGTTGTGATCAGCCCGGTGTTGCTCCAGTCCTGGCGGAACGGCCCGCCGGTCGAGAGGTTCCAGTAGCTCGCGTCGGGGACGGTTCGGTCTTCGAGCGATTCGAGGCCGAGGGCTGCCGCAGGACGGGTGTTGATGCCGGGCAACGTGTTACGGTTCACGGGGCAATCCTCGGGGTGATGAACGCGTGAAGTCGGATTCCCATGCACGCGAAAGTAGGGGAAGGTGCGTGCGCGGCAGAAATTCGTAAAGATATAGTGACGGTGTGATTGAGCGGCGCCAAGTTCAGATTCGTGAGCACCGTCAAATGTTTACACCGGTCTTGACTGCGGCGCCCGTTCTGACGGTTGCGCCCGCCCGCGCCGTACACTGAAGGCGGAATCACTTTTCCGACTCGGAGGTGCGTGCCGTGCGTTGTTCCCCTCTCTGCCGCCCGGGGCCGCTTCTCGCCCTGTTGGCCGTCGTCGTGGCGATCCCGCTGTCGGTGGCGCCCGCCGCCGACCCCAAGGACAAGGACGGCGAGTGGGTGCCGCTGTTCAACGGCAAGAACCTCGATGGCTGGACCCCGAAGATCACCGGGTACGAACTGGGCGACAACTACGCCGACACGTTCCGCGTCGAGGACGGCGTGATGAAGGTGCGGTACGACAAGTACGAGGGCGGCGAGTTCAAAGGCAAGTTCGGGCACATCTTCTACAACGACAAGTTCTCGCACTACCGGCTCAAGGTGGAGTACCGCTTCGTGGGCGAGCAGTGCAAGGGCGGCGAGGGGTGGGCGCACCGCAACAGCGGCGTCATGTTCCACTGCCAGGACCCCAAGACGATGGCGAAGGACCAGAAGTTCCCGGTGTCCATCGAGGCGCAGTTCCTCGGCGGGTTGGGCAAGGGCAAGCGCAGCACGAACAACCTCTGCTCCCCCGGCACGAACGTGGTGATGGACGGCAAGTTGTTCACCCCGCACTGCACCAACTCGAAGTCGAAGACCTACGACGGCGACGTGTGGGTGACCGCGGAGATCGAGGTTCACGGGTCCGGCACCGTGAAGCACTTCGTTGAGGGCGAGTTGGTGCTGGAGTACGAGAAGCCGCAGCTCGACCCGAAAGACCCCGAAGCCAAAAAACTCATCAAGGACGAGAAGAACCTGCTGCTCGAAGGGGGCCACATCGCGCTGCAAGCCGAAAGCCACCCGTGCGAGTTCCGTAAGGTGGAGATCAAGGTGCTGAAGAAGTAACAGGTGGCCGAACCCGTCGCCCGTGCGACGGGTTCGGCCGGGCGCGTCCCGCGCAGTTACCACTCCGTTACACCCCGTCCAAACGAATCGCGTCACAATCTCGTCGGAAATGACGGTGCGGGCCGCCGCGCTCGCGCACTTCGCGTCTTGTCCGAGGAGGTTCAACCCATGTCCACCGCTCTCCGCTTCGCCGCGCTCGCGAGCGTCGCCGCGCTGGTACTCGGCGCCGCACTGCCCTTATCGGCCCAGGACGCCAGGCCCGCCGACGCGCCGAAGCCGGCC
>JBJSXS010000804.1:0-2689 GCA_046086545.1 Gemmata sp. | reverse complement strand
TCCCCCCCCCCCTCGCCCCCCCCCCCCCCCCCCCCCCCCCCCCTCCCCCCCCCCCCCCCCCCCCCCCCCGCCGCGTGGGCTACTTCTTCTCGTCCTTCTTCTCTTCGTCGAACGCCTTCACCTGGTTTTCGATGTACTTCTTCAGCCCCTCGGACTCCTTCTCGGCGGCGGCCACGGCCTTCGCGCCGAACTCCCTGGCCTTCGCCTTTTCGCCCGCGGCGAAGTACGCCTGACCGACCGTCAACAGCGTGAACACGTCCTTGTCGCCCGCGACCTTCAGCGCCGCCTCGGCCGCCTTCACCGACAGCGCGAGCAGGTCCTTGTCGCCCGCGGCGGCCGGCGACCGGGTTACGCTCGACACCATGGACAACACGGTGTGGTCCTCGGTCTTGATGCCCTTGGCCATCAGCGCCTCGACCACCTTTTTGGCCTCGTCGGTCTTCTTGGCCTTCAGCAGCGAGTTGATGCGCGGCCCGTTGAAGTACGGGATGCCGGCCAGTTCCGGGTGCCTCTTCTCGAACTCGCCGAGTTTGGTGAGGAAAACCTCCGGGTCGATCTCGCGGGTGGCCCCGAACACCTCGTTCAGTTGCTTATCGATCTCCTTGAGGCCCGCCGCGTCGGCCTCGGTCCACTTGCCGGCGACCACCTTCGGCAGCACCACATCGAGGTACATCGGGTGCCCGATGTACGCGACCTTGCCGGCCTTGTCCACGACGTAGCAGCACGGGATGCCGCCCTGCCCGGCCGCCCGCATCCACGCGTCGTACGTCTCGCGGTCGTCGGCGTAGGCGAAGGTGTAGCCGAGCTTGGGCCCGCGCTTCTCGACCATCGCCTGGACCTTCTCCAGCGTGTTGTTCGGGTCTTTCGCGGTGAACCCGATGAAGGTGACGCCCTTGTCCTTGTACTGGGCCTGCAACTCGCCCATATGCGGCATCATCACGATGCACGGCCCGCACCACGTGGCCCAGAACTCCATGACGTAGGTCTTGCCCTCAGCGAACTCCTTGACCTCGGCCCCCTGGAGCCACTTGGTGGCCTTCACCGGCGGGGCCTTGTCGCCGACCTTCAGGGTCGGCTCCGGCTTCTTCGGCGGGTCCACCTTGTCCTGAGCCGGCGCCGGCGCGACGGCCGCCGCCAGCACCGCGAGAGCGAGCAACTTGCGCATCAGAATACCTTTACGTTGAAGGACGTCACAGAATCGGACAGGTTCGAGTGTACTTACGGGAACGACGCGGGAAAGCGCGAATCCCAACTGGGTCAGTCGTCATTCCCGGGCGAACAGTCGGGACCCTTCATTTCAGGCCCTCTGAAACTCTACTCTGCGTGGGTGCGAATCATCGTGGCGCGGCGAACCGGTGAGTGAGGCCACGCGCGAAGCGGGACGCGCGAAAAAATTTCTGAAAGGTTTGAGCCGCCGAGTCCATCACTACCATTGGTACCTCGGTTCGCACCCACCTAAACGGGCTTTCGGTCGTTCTGGAATCAACGGCCGAGTGTCTCCTGAAGACGTGTTTTGCGTTTGAATCCCTATCGCGGCGCGCCGCCGCGCGTGACGACAGGACGCCGTCAAAGTGCCACGCGACATGGCGTAAGGAAGGGCTGACGTGTATCGAATCGCCGACCACTGCCGGGGCGAGCACCCCATCGCCCAGACCAGCCTTGACCGGTTGCGCGAGGGGGTGTCTACTGACCGGCAGGTTGATTGCAACCGCGCGAAACCGAATGGCCGACCCGACCCGCACGTTGGTTCGGTGCGCGTGCCGCCGGGCGCGGCCGAGCGCTACCAGCCCATCGAGCATCGGGCAGCGCCAGTTCGGCTCGGCGCCCCCACTTTTGCTCGCCGGACGCGTGACCGCGCGAGGCAACACGCACGAACTTCCCCGCTGTCTCCTTCCGACCGACCGCCCCAACCGCTGTTGGTGCTACCCCGTGCCGCTGGAACCGCACACCCGAACGTTTCCGCCAGCGCAACTTTCACTGTCCGGCACTCCGGTGCCGAACAGGTGAGTGTTGTGTACCGCGCGGCGGTTCGCGCCCGGGGCGTTCGCCCGGCTGCCCCGCCCCGAGCATGACGAACCGGCGCCGGGCGCCGGTGCTCGGGACCGCGATCGGAACTGTGTTCGCGGCAAAGCGACCGAGGTCTCGCGGCCGAACGCGAGCGCCTTACTCAACCCTCAGGATGTCGCACCCATGAACTTTTTCTCCTTCGCCGACCTGTTCGACAACGGTTGGCTGGGCAAGCCGAATAAAGGTCGGAAGGGCAACGCGGGTGCGAAGAACCGGCGCCCGCGCCTGGCGCTCGAGTCGCTCGAGGACCGCATGGTCCCCTCGACCCTGCCGCCGGCCACCGTGAACGACACCTCCACGATCGGCGCCGGTGCCGCGCCCGTCCTGGTGCGCGACCCGACGAACCCGCTAAACATGGTCGCCGTCACCAGCGCCGGCACCGTGTCCACCACCAGCGGGAGCATCAACGGGTTCTACACGACCGACGGCGGTCATAACTGGAACACGTTCGGGATCAACACCCCAAACTTCATCGACCCGACACTCGATCCGGACGTCTCCCGCACCGGTGTTCAGAACGTTTATACCCAGACGAGCGACGCCTCGGTCGCGTTCGACACACTCCAGAACTTCTACGTCATCTACACCGAGCACAACGCGGCGAACACCAGCGGCGTGCTGC
>JBJSXS010000803.1:0-2357 GCA_046086545.1 Gemmata sp. | reverse complement strand
CCCAGACGGCGAACACGTGGTGTTCCATGAACGCCCGCATCCGCTCCGGACTGTCGACCAGTCGGTAGACAGCATGGCGGACGAGCCGCTCACGGGCATCGCCGAGGGAAATGCCCGGCCGCGAATCCATGCCCGCCGGCGGGGCCGTCTGCAGCGATGAGCCAGGTGTCATGCCTTCGTTATAGCCCCGTCGACCGCGGCGGGGAGGACACCGCGTCAGTAGTCGGATTCGTTGAGCACCGCGTAGCCCTGCACCCAGGTGGAATAGGGCGTGGCTCCGGTCCCGCTCGTATGGTTCCAACTGCTGAGTTGGGCGTAGACCTGCCGCATCAGCGACTCCTTGACGAATTGCGTGTGGCCGTCACAGAACGCCGCCACCGCTCCGCCGGGATGCTGCGAACTCGGCATGTTCGAGGCGCTGGGAGCACTCGAACTGATGGTGCCGCTGTTGATGATCTTCGTCGTGCTCCCGGTGGTGATCATTCCATAACCCGCAGTCCACGCAGTCGGATTGATGCCGCTCCACAGCGTCGCCGTACCCAGGAGCGAACCGCACTTCTCCGACAGGATCATGGTCGTCGCGGCCCCGTCGTTGGACGAGACGTCATCCAGCGTGATTCGGTTCGCAGCGATCGTGGTGTCCACCATGACGCCTGCCGAACGCTGCGCGACCGTGGTGCCCGAGCCCATGCCGACGCACCCACCATAGGAAAGAAAGGCGCTGTTCTGGGCGTCCGGCGGGCTCGTGGGGCAGACGAGCGTCTGCACGAACACGGCCTGACCCGCGTTCGAGGCGTACGAATTGAAGATGTCTTTTCGCTCGATGAAAGGGAAAAGCGGCATCATCCACGTGTAGGCCGTCGTCCCTGAACCGATGGCGTTCCGCCAGCCCGGCAGGAAACCGTTCTGGTCGTTGTGTCGCAGCGAGGCGAACGCCAGTTGGTAGAGGTTGTTCTGGCATACGGTCCGTCGGGCACTCTCCCGGGCCGCCTGCACCGCGGGGAGGAGGAGGCCCATGAGGACGGCGATGATCGTGATCACCACCAAAAGTTCCACGAGTGTGAACCCGAGCCGACCGCGGCGGCCGCCGGCACGATGGGGATAGAAGCGTCGCATGGTGGAACCTCCTCGGGGGTTGAAACGACACTCGATTATATCGGCTACCGACCTACTTTTTCACGAACGTGTGTCGCACCGTGACCTGCCGCACCTGCTTGCTCGTCGGCTCGTAGCAGCGGATCCGCACTTCGATGCCCCGCAGGGGCACCAGGTACGGGGGCGACGTCGTGTATTGGCCGGCTTCGCCCAGCGCCCCGCCGCTCTGGTTCGCAAACTCGTAGTGGCAGCTCCAGGTGTCATAGGTGGGCTTCGTGAGGCCCGACTTCTGCTGCGGTGCCGCCCCCAGCAGGCTCGTGCCACCGCCGCCCAGGTCGACATAGGAGCTGGCCTGTGGATCGAAGGCCCGCACGTCGAAGGCGATGACGTTCCCGAGGACGATGTCGTTGCCCTCCTGGTCGGTGCCATCGAGCGTGGCGCCGGCGGCCGAGCCCCCTTGGAACTCGAACGGAAACGCATTCTCCCTCAGAAAGCGGTGTTCCCGCTTGGTGAGGTCGCCGAGCGAGTTGGGACGGGTTCGCCCGTCGCTCCCCACGCGGACGGAATACGGCTGGCCGCTCCCGTTCACGGCAGCCCCCGCCCCGAACGGGCCGGCCCCCGGCACCGCCGCGACGAGCAATTGCCGCCGATGGAGATTGTGCAGCGTCACCCCCGTGACCGGCTGCGACGGCATGGGGCGGCAGAACCAGGCCATCTCCGCACACTCGGCCTCCACCGTGCCGTTCGCGGCGGCCCCCACGAACGGCTCGCCCAGCGATCGCGCCGTGAACAGCACGACGTCGTAGGTGTCGGCCTCCAGGCTGGCCGTGCCGTGCGCCGCGGACTGGTCGTTCCGCGGCCCCTCGACGTACTCGAAGTAGCCGGCGTCGGCCTCGGGTGCCAGCCACGGCACGACCTCGCAGGTCACGCCGCCGAGATCCTTCCGCAACTGCCAGGCGGCCCCGCGCATCCGTGCGGCCAGGTCCACCGTGGCCTGGCTGCTGGAGAGGCTGCGGCCGAACATGCCGAACAAAGTGGCCACGGCCCCCATGATCATCAGCGCGATGGTCATCGCGACCATCAACTCCGTGAGGCTGAAGCCGCGTCTGGTCACGATGGAAGAAGATTTCATGGGGGCGATCCGCCGATGAGGTGGGGCCTTCAGTCGATGTACCGCACGAGCCGCACGGCATCCCAGGCGTTGAGGTTCTCGCCGGGCCTGTAGCCGACCGGGATCGACCGGTCGACCACCGCGAACATCC
>JBJSXS010000802.1:0-2383 GCA_046086545.1 Gemmata sp. | reverse complement strand
GCGACAACGACACCGAAGTCATCATGCACTACATCGCGCACGAGGTGCGCGGTGACGAGCGGCCGGACCTGGTGCAGGTGTTCCGGCGGCTGGCGCAGAAGTTCGACGGCGCGTACAACCTGGTGTACCTGAACGCGCTGGGCGACATGGTGGTGCTCCGCGACCCGGTCGGCATCCGCCCGCTGGTGTACGCGCACGACGGCCCCATGTTCGGCGCCGCCAGCGAGAGCGTCGCGCTGCAGAACGTCGGGTTCCGCCAGTCGAGCATCAAGTCGCTCGAGCCGGGCGAGCTGATCCTCATCCGGAACGGCGAGATCAGCAAGCACCGGTTCGCCGAGAGCGAGCGGACCGCGCACTGCTTCTTCGAGTGGATCTACTTCGCCAACGTGGCCAGCACGCTGGACGACCGGAGCGTCTACCTGAGCCGGGCCCGGCTCGGGCAGGAACTGGCGAAGCAGGAGCGGGCGCTCAACCGCGTACCGCTCGACCCGGCCGAAACGGTGGTGGTGCCGGTGCCCGACACCGGAAAGGCGTCGGCCGACGCGATGGCGTTCGCCCTGGGCATCCCGAGCGTCGAGGGCTTGATTCGCAACCGCTACATCGGGCGGACGTTCATCGAGGGCGGCAACCGCGCGGACAAGGTGCGGCTCAAGTTCACGCCCCTGCGCGAGGTCCTCGAAGGGAAGAAGGTGCTGCTGGTCGAGGACAGTATCGTGCGCAGCACCACCCTCCAGAGCCTGTTGAAGCACCTGCGGGAACAGGGCGGGGCGGCCGAGGTCCACGTGCGGGTCGCGTGCCCGCCGATCCTGTCCCCGTGCTTCTACGGCATCGACATGAGCACGGTGAAGGAGCTGTTCGCGCCGAAGTTCATGGCCGGCAAGGTGCCGACGGTCGCGGAGCAGGACGCGATGGCCCGGGCGCTGGGCGCGGACTCGCTGTTCTACCTGCCGGTGGACGCGGTGGCGCGGTGCATCGACCTGCCCGCCGAGAACCTGTGCCGCGCGTGCCTCACCGGCGAGTACCCGACCCCGGCCGGCGAGCAGATGTACCAGCTCTCGCTCCGCAACCACGCCACCGGGGCCGCCGACGGCCGCACCTACGAGCAGCCGCCCGAACCGCCACTCATGTGCTCGGTGAACGACGACGGCCGCACGTAGGAAGGGTGACGGGCGAAGGTGAGGGGGCGGAGCAAGACCCACCGAACCGCTTTGCGGCGGCCCTGGTCCCGGCCCCGTCCGTCGTCCCTCACGCTTCATCCTTTTTTCAGACATCCCATGCCCGAGAACGACGCTCCGCTGATCGCCTACGCGCTGCACCCCCAGCAGCCGACCGACGTGTTCCCAGAGCCGGCGCCGATCGCGCGCGAGTGGATGGACGCCGCCCACCTGCGGCACCCGTACCGGTGCCTGCCGCTGGTGATCGCGAACCAGAACGGGTGGGTGCTGCGCTCCCCGGTGGGGTTCGGCGCGTACTGGTACGGCGGCCCCGCGAAGGAGGACGTGGAGCTGCGGTTCGACCGCCCGGACAACCGGGTCGTGAGCCACTTCGGCAGCGGCGTCATCACGTTCACGATCCCGTTCCTGTTCCGCACCCCGCCGGGGGTCAACGTCTGGGTGAAGGGGCCGGCGAACTGGATCAAGGACGGGGCCCAGCCGCTGGAGGGCGTGGTCGAGACGGACTGGCTCGCGTCCACGTTCACGATGAACTGGAAGATGACGCGGGTGTGCGAGTGGGTGCGGTTCGAGCAGGGCGAGCCGTTCTGCATGCTGGTGCCCGTGCCGCGCGGCCTGATCGAGAGCCTCGTTCCGAGGGTGCAGCCGATCGCTTCAGAGCCGGCCCTGCTGGCCCAGTACAAGAAGTGGGAGGACAGTCGCAGCGGGTTCCTGGTGGACCTGAACGCGCGCGACCCGGACGCCGTCGCCCGCGGGTGGCAGAAGGACTACTTCCAGGGCAAGACGATCGACGGCAAGCCGGTCGAGTCCCACCAGACCAAGTTGAACGTGAAGCCGTTCGCCGAGTAGGCGACAGGTCGGGCGAAAAAACCCAAGGCCGGACGCGGCATCGGCCCGGGGTCGTTGGCCCGCGCGGTCACTTGACCGCTTCGACCTTCGTCTCGGCGGTGACCGGGCCGCGGTCGGTCTGCACGGTGGCCCTCACCACCAGCGGCACGTTCAGCGGGCCGGCGCCCGGCGCGAACGTCAGCACGAGTTCCGCGTCGGCCTTGTCCGCTGGGACCGCGAGTTTCGCCGCGGTCACGCCCTTGACGTGCTCTGGCAGAACGAGTTCGACGGCCGCGGGACCGGACAGGTTCTTGCTGCGGCTCACCTTCAGCGCGAGCCGCACCTCCCCCTCCGCGCGGACGCTCGTCCGCGCCACGTCGATG
>JBJSXS010000801.1:0-4837 GCA_046086545.1 Gemmata sp. | reverse complement strand
GGATCGGTTCGGCCCCCACTCGCCCCTCGGCTTCCAGGTCGAGCACCTGCCCGCCGACCATTCCCACCGCGCCGGCCCCCCTCGCAAGCTCCACACAGCTAACCGCAGCGGTGCGGGGCGCGTAACCCGTCCCGATCACCTCGAATGCCGCGGTCAGCAGCGCGTCGCCCGCCAGGATCGCCAGCGCCTCGCCGAACTTCTTGTGGCACGTCGGCAGCCCGCGGCGCAGGTCGTCGTCGTCCATCGCCGGCAGGTCGTCGTGGATCAGCGAATAGGTGTGGACCATCTCCACCGCACACGCGGCGGGCAGCGCCAGGTCCGGCGCGCCGCCCGCCGCCTCGCACGCCAGCACCACCAGCACCGGGCGCAGCCGCTTGCCCGGCGCGAACAAGCTGTACCCCATCGCCCCGGCGAGCGCCGGCGGCGCGGCGGCGGTCGCGTCCGCGAGGGCCGCGCGGAGCGCCGCCTCGACACGCGCCTGGCGCGGCTTCAGCGCCTCCAGGAGCGCGGCCCCGCGCGGCCCCGCGGGGGACCCCATGCTATCAACTTTGCGGTGCAAAGCTAGCCGACCTTGGGCGTCAGTGGAAGATGATCCCGGCGTCATTCGGTTATTCCCGGGTCGCGTGCGGGCGGGGCGGGCTTGCGCACGGCGGCCTTCGCGGTCTCGATTGCGGCGACGTGGTCGAACGGCTGCAGGTCGGCGCCCTCCTCGGTCAGCGCGGCCAGCACCTTCACCTTCTGCTCGGCGTCGCGCAGCTGGCCGTAGCACTGCTGCAGCAGCGTCACCCCGCGCTGGTAGCGGGCGAGCGCGTCTTCGAGGGTGGTGGTGCCGTCTTCCAGTTCGCGCAGGATGCCGTCGAGTTCGGCGAGCGCCTGCTCGAATTGTAGGGACGCGGCCGGGGGTTGGTCGGGCATAGGCGGAAGCCCCGTCCGTGGGCGGCAGAGGTGGCGGCCCGGCGGGGGCGCGCGCTAAACGTCGGTTGGGCCTTCGTTCGTTCGTCGCGCGGGGGCCGGTTCGGCTCCCGTGACGAGCGAGCGGACCGTGCCGCCGGCGACCCGCGTGACGAGCAAGTCGCCGGGGCGGAGGGCGCTCACGTCGCGCACCAGCTGGCCGTCGGCCGTGTGCGTCAGACTATAGCCGCGGCCGAGCACCTGCAAGGGGCTGAGGGTCGCCAGTTGGGCCGAAAGGGCGGCCAGCCTTTCCCCCGCGTGAACCAGGCGCTGGCGCGCGGCCCGCCCGAGGCGCGCGGCGGTGTCGTCCAGCCGCTGCTCCAGCTCGGTGATGCGCTGGAGCGGGCGCCGGAGCGCCGGCCGCGCCGCGAGTTGGTCGAGCCGCTGCCGCGCGAACCGCACCCGGCGCTCCGCGGCCGCGGCCAGGCGCTCGCGCAGGTCGCCCAGGGAGGCGAGCAGCTCCCGGCGGTCGGGGGTGAGTGCGACCACCGCCGCGGTGGGCGTCTCGGCGCGGTGGTCGGCCACGAGGTCCGCGACGGTCACGTCGGTCTCGTGCCCGATGGCCGACACCACCGGCACGGTGGAGTTGAAGACCGCGTCCGCGACCGCCTCCGCGTTGAACGCCCACAGGTCTTCGGCGCTGCCGCCGCCGCGGCCCAGCACGATGGCGCAGAACGACAGCCGCGTGTTCCGGTGCAGCCAGTTCAGTTGCCGGACGGCGAGCGAGATGTCGTGCGCGGCGCCCTCCCCTTGCACGCGGGCCGGGCGCACGATCAGTTCGGTGAACGGCCACCGCTGGGCGAACACCTCGATCATGTCGCGGATCGCCGCGCCCGAGGCGCTCGCGACCAGCCCGACGCGCTGCGGCGGCCGCGGTAGGGGGCGCTTGCGGCTCGGGCTGAAGTACCCCTTCGCGAGCAACTTCTCCTTCAACTGCTGCAGCGCCAGTTCGGCGGCCCCGACGCCCTTCGGCTGCATCTCCTCGACGACGAACTGGTACTCGCCCTTCGGGTCGTACACCGTGAGGCGCCCGCGGGCGACGACCTCAGTGCCGTTGCGCGGGTCGAACCGGAGCCGCAGGTTGATGCCGCGAAAGGCGACCGCTTTGATCTGCGCGTGGTCGTCCTTGAGGGTGAAGTACCAGTGCCCGCTGCTGGCGCGGGTGAAGTTGGACACCTCGCCGGCGACCCACACCGACAAGAAGTTCGCCTCCAGGGTGGAGCGCACCCGCGAGGTCAGTTGCGCCACACTCAGGACTTGCGCGGCGGGTTCGTGGGCGGCGCTCATGGGTTCCGAACGAGGTAAATGGGATCGCCCTGCTGATCGTGCATACAGTATACCAGCGTCGCCCGGCCGAATGCAGCCCGATCTTCCCACTCCGGGCGGATCAGCAGCGCGAACGCGCCCGGCGGCAGCGCCCGCGGGTCGGTGCCGCGCGCGACCGGGCGGGCGTAGTAGAACGTGACGCCCTCGTCCTTGAGCTTGAAGACGTAGAGCGGCTGGTGCGCGGGCACCCGCTCGCGCAACGCGGCCGCGGTCGCCTCGGCGTTGCGCCCGGCCGTGCGGGTGGGGATCACCACTTCCACGAACACCACCTTCGCGACGCACCAGCAGCACAGGAAAGCGGCGCCGCCCGACACCAGCTTGCGCGCCGCCGCGCCCGCCTTCGGCTCGCGGCTGATGAGGGACAGGAGCCCCATCACGCCCAACCCCATCAGCCCCGCGCTCATGGGCAGCGCGTACCGCACGTTGTGGTTCGGCACCAAGGTCCAGAACAGCAGGTTCGGCCACGTCCAGCAGTGCAGCAGCTGTGCGAGCAGCCGCGCGCGCGCGCCCGAGCTTTCCCAGAAGCGCTTGCGGAAGGTGAGCGCCGCGAACGCCGACACCGGCAGGTGTGCCGCGAGCACCGCCAGCGGGTACAGGGCCACCTCGCTCCACGGGTAGCCCTTGCCCGCCTTCGGCGCGAACCGGTACGCGGCCTCCCTGCGAACGGTGTCCGCCAGCGCGTCGCAGCCGACTTGCGTAATCACCAGCGTCGCCCACAATCCGCACAGGGCGCCCGCGACGCCGACCGCGACGAGGTGCCCGCGGCCGAGCAGCAACCGGAGTTGCCCGCGCCACGCGAGCAGCGGCACCGCGGTCAGGTAGAAGAACGCGGGCGCGGTCCACTTGGTGAGGGCGCCGCCGGCGACGCACAGCAGCGCCGCGACCCAGTAGCGCGTTGCGGCGCGCCCCTCGGCTTCGAGCGCGCGGTGCAGCAGCACGATCGCGGCCGCGACCCACCCGACGAGCGTCATGTCGATCTCGGCGCTCGGCACCTTGTCGAGCCACAGCAGTGAGCACGGGAGCAGCACCGCCGCCAAGACCGCCGCGCGCTCGCCCAGCACGCGGCGAAACAGCCCGTACACGTCCCCGACACACACGAACCCCGCGAGCACCGACGGCAGCCGCGCGCTTGCCGCGGTCACGTCGCCGACCGGCAGGCTGCACAGCCCAATGGCGACGTAATGGCCGGGCGGCTTGGTGAGGAACGGTTCGCCGTACAGGACCGGGTACAGCCAGTACCCGCGGAGGCACTCGCGCCCGATGATCGCGCGCAGCGCCTCGGTGCGGTACAGCGGCCCGGCGGAGATGCCGTACAGGAACAGGAACGCGCACCACCCCGCGACGAGGAGCGGCGCGGCGCGGGGCGCGGGCCGCCTCAGCCGCAAGCGCAACGAGGTGAGCGACACGAGGCGCATGAGCGGCTTCCTGCTTTTGTGTTGCAAACCGTTGGCCCCGAGCCGCGGGCGGGCGAACCACCTGCACGGCGCCGGTGCCCGCTGCGCTCCGCGGCTGGCGCGCTCCCCCTCGGGGCGCGGCTGACAGCTTGCGTGCCACCCTTATGCCGCGCGCGCGCCGAGCGCGGGCCGCCGCACCCGGCCCACGCCCGCGCCCAACAGCGCGGCCAGCCAGCACCCGGCGGGGACCCAGTCGCCCAGGCGCGCGTACAGCGGCGCCCGCGCGTCGACGGGCACGGTCGCGGTCACCACCGCGTCCACTTTCTTGGACTTGCTCCACTCGGGGTTCGGCAGCGCGGTCACGCGGCCGTCCGGGTCGATGAGCCCGGAGACGCCCATGTTCACGCCGCGCACCACCGCGCGCCGCGCCTCGACCGCGCGGAACCGGCAGATCGCGAGGTGCTGCTCGTGCTCCTCGGTGCCCTTGAACCACCCGTCGTTCGAAATGTTCACCAGAAAATCGACCGGCTCGCTCGCGACGTACTGCCGGGCCAAATAGGGGTCGGAGTCCTCGTAGCAGATGAGGCACCCGAAGGTGAACTTGCGCCCGTCCCGTGCGGTCAGTTTGAACCGCGTCCAGTGCTCGCCCGGTTTGCACTCGTAGCCCTGTTCGTAGGGGGTGAACCGGCGCATGAACGGGAGCCACTCGCCGAGCGGCACGTACTCGCCGAACGGCACCAGTCGCCGCTTGGCGTAGTAGGACGGGGCCAGGCCGGACTCCGGGGTCACCACGAACGCGCCGTTGAACCACGCCTCCTGGGGCCGGCCCGGGTTCTCCACCGCCACGGATCCGAGGACGAGCGGCACCCCGACCTCGCGCACGAGCTCCTCGACCCACCGCCGCGCGGACTCCTCCCCGCGCACCGCCAGCGGCGTCACCGCCTCCGGCCAGAGGATCAGGCCGGGCCGGCCCGCGGCCGCCTCGACCGTGGTCCGTCGCAGGGTGTCCAGGATACCCGGGACGCGCGCGGGGTCCCACTTGATCTCCTGCGCGATCTTGGGCTGAACCAGCGCGATCCGCCCGAGCGGCTCGGACTGTCCCCGGCGGTTGAAGGACTCGGTGACGTGCACCGCCACGCAGACCAGGAGCAGGAAGAGGGCGAGGA
>JBJSXS010000800.1:0-3712 GCA_046086545.1 Gemmata sp. | reverse complement strand
GTGAGCAGGCGCGTCACCTTGTGGCCGCCGGTGGTGAGGAACGGGACCAGCTCCGAGCCGATCAACCCGCGCGAGCCGGTGACCGCGACCGTCAGCCGCGGCTTCTCACTGAACTTCGCGTGGCGGCCCAAGTCGCTCGCGGTCACGAAGTGCCGGTAGCCGAACACGGCGGCGAGGCGCCTCTGCACGAGGCCGCTGCCGAGCACGCGCCCCGGGATGCCGAACGGCACCCTGTACTCGATGTGATCGACCAGCACCGAGCGGTTGTCCCCGTCGGGGACGAATTCGTGCAGGTGGTTGAAGTGTGCGAACGGGCCCGAGAGTTGCCGGTCCTGGAACCGGCGGCCGCGCTGGAAATCGTACACCTCCGCGACCCACGTGCCGTTCAGCGGCCCGACAATGTTGGTGCGCACGGTCGCCCGGAACCCGTCGGTGCCGAACGCGCCCTCCTGCTTGACGACGGCGGTGGCCTCCCACGGGGGCGTGAGCCGCCGGAACGCGAGCGGGCGCGCGTGCCACGCGTACAACTCTTCGGCCGACGCCGGCACCGGGGTTCGCATGGTGAAAGTCGAGTTGTGCATGGTTCGGCTCTCGGGAGGGCGTTCGCCGGTTCCGTTATTGTTATGCGACAGCACCGCCGGAACCGCGCTGACCGCGGAGCTAACCGCAATCAGCGGCCCCGCATCACGGTTCGGCGCTGCGCGGCGACCTGCCGCACAGCGCCGAACGCATCGCGGTCGAAACGAGCCGCATGCGCGTGGGAGCCGCACTCGCCATCGAACTGTTGACCGCGGGGCGAGCGCTCGACGACCGACTCCCGCCGCACCCGGGCCGCGGGATCGAGGCCGCGCACCGCGAAGCCGACCACCTGTTCCGAAACGACCTGCGCGCATCACGGCGCCAATCAACGGCCGCGCGCCGAGCCGCGGCACGCCTGCTATACTGTCCGCATCATTCACACCGAAGGGGTTCGGGACATGGCGGGTCACAGTCACGCGAAGAACATCATGCGCCACAAGGCGGTGGTGGACGCCAAGCGCGGCAAGCTGTTCAGCAAGCTCAGCCGGTACATCATCATCGCGGCCAAGAACGGCGGCGGCGACCCGGCCATGAACCTGCCGCTGCGGTACGCCATCGACAAGGCCCGGTCGGTTTCGATGCCCAAGGACAACATCGAGCGGGCCATCAAGCGCGGCACCGGCGAGCTCGAGGGCGTCACGTTCGACGAGATCATCTACGAGGGCATGGTGAACGGGGTCGCGGTGCTGGTCGAGGTGCTGACCGACAACCGGAACCGCACCAACGGCGAGATCCGCCAGCTCTTCGAGAAGCGCGGGGGCATCGAGCCTGGCAAGCCGGGCAGCGCGATGTACCTGTTCGACCGCAAGGGGTTCTTCGCCATCGACGCGACCAAGTTCAAGGACGAGGACGCCGTCATGGGCGTCGCGCTCGAGGCCGGGGCCGACGACTTCAAGCGCGAGGGCGACGTGTTCGAGATCGTGTGCGACCCGGCCAAGTTCACCGCCGTCATGGACGCGCTCAAGACCGCGAACCTCGAAACGGTCGAGGCCGAAGTCAAGTTCCTGCCCAAGACGCCGAAGGAGATCGAGGTCGAAGTCGGCAGGAAGGTGATGCGGTTCATGGACGCGCTCGACGACCACGACGACGTGCAGAACGTCTTCACCGACGCCGTCCTGACCGACGAAATGGCCCCCGAGTGATCATCGGGCGGAGGGGCGACGGGGGGACAGGACGGGGGCGCTCGGGCTCCGTCTTCTCGCCCGCTCGCCCCGGGGTCCCCTGCTCCGCCTCAGTCCTTCGACTTCGGTATGAACGGCGTCACCTCGACCTCCACCTCGGCGGCGCCGTCCTCGTCACCGCCGGGAACCGGGAGCGGGCCGGGGGTGATGACCGCCTTCGGGTCGGCGTTCGGGTCGGGCTCCGCGGTCAGCATCTGCGGCAACTCCTTGCCGTCCGCGGTCAGCACGACGCGGTACGCGCCGGCCTTGGGCGGGTTCCAGCGCACCCGGTGGAACCCGGCCCCGGCGGGCGGGTCCTTGAACTCCTGCACCGCCTTGCCGGTCACGTCGAACACCTTCAGCGACACCGCCTTGGCGGGCTTCGCCAGGAGGTACTCGATGGCCGCGCCCGACTCCGGGTTGGTGCCGTAGAACTTCCGCACCTCGCGCGAGTACGGGAAGCTGCCCGGCGCGAACTGCCACCGCGTCACGGGCGCGGGCGCGAACAGCGTCGCCGGCTCCTTGAGCGCCGCGGGCGTCAGTTGGCGGAGGCTCGCGACGTCGAGCACCCACACGCTGCGCCCGTGCGTGCCGATCACGATCTCGCTGGCGGTGGCGGGCTGCGCCACCTCGTGGACCGCGACCGTCGGCAGGTTGTTGCCGATCTTCGCCCACGTCTGCCCGCGGTTGATCGAAACCCAGACGCCGAACTCGGTGCCGCCGTACAGGAGGTCCGGGTTCGTGATGTCCTCGCGCAGCACGCGCGTCGAACCGAACGGCGGGAGGTTCCCGGCGATCGGCTTCCAGGTCTGCCCGTGGTCCTCGGTCACGAAGAGGTACGGCTTGTCGTCGTCGGAGCGGTGCGCGTCCAGGCAGACGTAGCACCGGCCCTCGTGCGCGCGGCTCGGCTCGATGGTGCTGACCCACCGCGGCCCCGGCAGCCCGGCCTTCTTGAGGTTGTCGAGCACGTTGAGCCAGTTCGCACCGCCGTCCTTCGTCACCCACAGGTTGCCGTCGTCGGTGCCGGCCCACAGCACGTCCGCGCTCTTCGGGCTTTCGGCCAGGGCGCTCATGCACCCGAGCTTCGTGCGCGTCAGGTCCGGGCTGATGGGCTTGAGATTGTCGCCCCGCGCCACCGAGCGGAACACGTACTGCGCACCGCAGTAGAAGATCTGGCTGTTGTGGTGCGACAGGATGAACGGCGTGTTCCAGTTGAACCGCAGGTCTTCGTCCGGCTTCACCTTCTTCGGCCCGATGCCCCTCTCCTCCCCGGTGCGCAGGTTGATCCGGCCCATGGCCCCGTTCTGGCTCTCGGCGTAGATCAGGTCGGGGTCGTTCGGGTCCACGCGGCACACGAACCCGTCGCCGCCGCGCAGGAACTGCCAGTCTTCGTTAGAGGGGCCGGTTCCGCGGAGCGTGCGCGACGGGCCGCCCCAGGTCCCGTTGTCCTGCAGCCCGCCGTACACGCGGTACGGTTTGCGGTTGTCCACCGCGACGTGGTAGAACTGCCCGAGCGCGAGCACGTTCAGGTGGTCCCAGGTGGCGCCGCGGTCGTAGGTCTTGTAGAACCCGCCGTCGCACCCGAGGAGCATGTGGCGGCTGTCGGCGGGACTGATCCAGAGCGCGTGGTGGTCCGGGTGAACGCTCGCGGCCTTCGCGCTGTCGAACTTCGCGCCGCCGTTCACGCTCTTCCACAGGACTGTGTCGCCGAGCACGTAGACCGTCTTGTCGCTGGTCGGGTCCACGCGCACGTTCGAGAAGTAGAACGGGCGCGGGTTCACGCTGTTCACGCGGGTCCACGTGTCGCCGTTGTCCTTCGTCATGTACACGCCGCCGGCCTGGTAGCCGTCCTTGCCCTGGTCGCCCTGCGCGTTCGGCACCTGCCCGCCGACGACGCTGTTCATCAGGAACGGGCGCGTCGGGTCGGTGCGCCCCTGGAACCGCACCTCTGCCGTTTCGAGGGGCAGCGTCAG
>JBJSXS010000799.1:0-2539 GCA_046086545.1 Gemmata sp. | reverse complement strand
TGCTCTTCCGATCTGCAACCATAGGCCGCAAACGCCGCGGCCGGCGGTCGCCCGAGGGACGACCGCCGGCCGGGGAAGCCGACTCGGACCTTCAGAGCCCTCGTCCTCAGGGGAGGACCGGGGCCACGATCCCGATGCCGTTGTTGTTGCCGAACCCGCCCCGGTTCGAGCGGAACTGGTTGCCCACGCTCGTCGCCAGCAGCGAGACACCGAGTACGCGCTGCACCGGCGCCAGCGAGCGGGCCAGGTACGTGTCGAACTTGGTCAGCGGCTGCGACAGGATGTACACCCGGTCGGACGGCATGATCTGGTAATTCGTCTTCACCTGGCCGCTGCGGGTGATGCCGCACCAGTCCACCGGCAGGATCTGGTCGTTGCCGCACTCGGTCGGGGCCGGGCGCGCCACCCAGATGTGCTTGCTGGACACGGCCGACAGCCCGCCGATCAGCGACACCGCGTCGAGCACCGTCTCGTTGCCGGTGTGCGGCAGCCGGGTCACCTGCTCGCCGTTGCCCGCGAAGTCGGTGATCACGTAGTAGAACTTGCTGTTGTACGCGTACACGTCCACCGCCACCTCGGGCCGGTACAGGTACTTGGACAGGTGGGCCTCGATCGCCTGCTTCGCCTGCGCGAGGCTCAGGCCGGCCACGTACACGCTCCCGTACGCGCCCAGGCTGACGGTACCGTCGGGCCGCACGATGTGCTGACCCGAAATCTGCTGCACCCCGCGGGACTGGGCCAGCGACACGGTCACGTTGCCCATCTTGGCGGTCTTGCGCACCTGCTCCTGGATGACCCGCTGGGCCTCCTCGGTGGTCATGTCGGCCACCTTGACCGCGCCGCCGTACCGCGGCCCGAGGTTCACCGTCCCGTCCGGGTCGATGGGGAACAGCCCGGTCAGCGGCGCCTGCTCGAACACGTTCTCCGAACTGAGGTACAGCACGTCGAGCGGTTCGAGCCGGTACGGCGGGAGCGGGATGACCCGGACCGCATCGATCTGCAGCACGTCCGGGGTCTCGACCACGTAGGGCGGCAGGCTCGCCTTGTTCAACTCCTTGGGCACCGGCACGTCGGGGATCGTGCAGCAGTCGAACTTCGGCGGCTTGCAACAGTCGTGCTCGTACCTGACTTCGTGTATCGAGTGGCAGCCGGTCGCGAACAGCCCAACGGCCGCAGCCAGCGCCACCCACAATCTCCCGATGCGCGGGCGGATCATGGTTCCACTCCTTGTCCCGTTTCGCGGGGTTACGCAGATCGTGCGGGTCACCGGAGGCAGTCCCTCTCCCGATCCGCCCGTGCTACTCTGCTTAATCGGCCCGCCCGCTTTCCCGGTCCAATAAAAACTTTCCCTCCCTTCCGTTCCTGCCGTCCCTTCCAGACCTCTCGATACACACAAATCTTCACTGACCGCTTGACAGGTGACCTTTCCCATCCTGGGTTCCAGTGGTTACACTGTGTCGGGTTGGTTGTGCCGTAAATCCCGATTAGCGGGTGTACGCAACCGGGAACATGTGCCGCCGGACTGGTCGCATGAGGGGCAGCGGCTGTACCGCCCTGTCGCAACGCAAGCTATTTTCTTGTCAGTGGTTGCGGTCGCGCACGCGAATCGCTGCGGGCGATCCGGCGACGCGGCATGCGGCGTGCTAAGATTTCGCGTGGGACCGTCGGCGGTTTGCGCCGGCGCGAAGAACCTGGTTTCGGCTCCGGGCATGACCCGTAGTAGCCCTTCGTTGACTGAAGCTCTTGGGGGCAGGCGCCGTCCTACCCCGCGAAGCGCGGGCAGGACGCCTGCACCACCAGATCAGGATGCGGCTCGGTTCGCCGGGCCGTTCCGTCGGAGACCGCGAAGATGGCTCGTCCGATTGCCGGTGACCCACCAGCCAGCACCCCGGCGCCGTACCATACCCCGCCGAACGGGCTGCCGGCCCCGACCGGCCCGTCGCCGTTCAACTACACCAACCAGCCGACCTTGCCTGCCCCGGCGGTGGCGTCCAGTCCGACCCCGCTGGGGCTGCTCAACGCGTTTCGCCGCCGGTGGGTGCTCAGCACCTTCGTCGGCGCCCTCGTGACCGCCGCGGTCGTGGTGGGCGTCTGGATGGCGATGCCCGCGGGCAAGCACCAGGCCCGCGCGCTTGTTCAGTTGCAGCCCCGGCGCGTCGAAATCGTCGGCAAGGGCCAGGAGTTCGACGCCTACCGGCGGCACCAGATCTTCTTGCTGAAGGCGCCCGACCTGATCACCCGCGTCGTCGCGGACCCGGCCGTCGCCAGCCTCGAAACCATCAAGGAGTCCGACGAGCCGATCTCGATGATCGAGAACGCGCTGCGGGTCAGCGTGGCGGCCCCAGAGATCCTGGAGGTCACCCTCACCGGCAACAACATCGACGACCTGCGAACCATCCTGGACAAGTTGGTCAAGGGGTACGTGGACGACGCCACCACCCTCGACCGCAAGACCCGCGACGACGAGATCGCCGGCCTGGACAAGACCCGCCTCGCGGTGCAGGCCGAGATCGAGCTCCAGGAGAAGGCCATCGACCTG
>JBJSXS010000798.1:0-5809 GCA_046086545.1 Gemmata sp. | reverse complement strand
CTCCGCCGTCACGACCAGCCGCGCGGCGGTCATCGGGAACGCCTCCGCGAACGTGTCGATCACCTCGACGTTGTTCAGGAGCAGCGGGGCCGCGCTCACGGGAAGCCGGGGATGTTGAACGGTTTGCTGTGGTCGATGGCGTCGAACGTGCGGAACCCGGTCATCTTCATCGTGCCGTCGGGCTGCCGCTTGAACGTGCCGCGGACGTACAACTGCTGCTGCTCCATCGACCCGCGAACCTCGCCCTTGGCCATGAACCCGAGTTCCACGGTGTCGCCGTCGATCTGCCTCACGTCGTCGCGGCCGAACCCCCAAACCGCGACGTGGATGTTGTACTGCCGCAGCATCTGCCAGAACTGCGAGTTCTTCACCTCGTCGCCGGTCGCGGTCCTCGGGGCGCCCTCGCCGTGGTAGACGAGCTTGTCGGCCACGTGCTTCGCGAACTCGTCGGGCTTGTTCGTGTCGGCCGCGACCGCCATCGCCTGCGAGGTCTTGACCGCGGCCTCGCGCGGGCTGTCGAGTAACCGGTCGAGGACGAACAGCAGCACCAGCAGCCCGAGCGCCGCGAAGAACGCCATTGCCGACCTGCGGTCCTGGCGCTGGGCCGCGACCGCGCCCGTCGCCACGACGGCCGCGAACAGCACCAGGTACACCACCTGCGGCGGGTCGCTGATGAGAGTGGGCATGACCGACCCCGGCTTCGCCGCTCGCGGCGCGGCGGGCACAACTCCCCGCGGCGCCGCAGGCGGCTCTACGGCTACTTGCGAAGCTCCACCCCATAGACGGCGGCCGCGCCGAGCTGTTCCTCGATTCGGAGCAACTGGTTGTACTTCGCGATGCGGTCCGTGCGGCTGGCCGAGCCGGTCTTGATCTGCCCGCAGTTGGTCGCGACCGCGAGGTCCGCGATCGTCACGTCCTCGGTCTCGCCGCTGCGGTGGCTCATGATCGCGGTGAACTTGTTCCGCTTCGCGGTCTCCACCGCGTCCAGCGTCTCGGTCAGTGTGCCGATCTGGTTCACCTTCACCAGGATGCTGTTCCCGCACCCCTCGGCGATGCCGCGCTTCAGGCGCTTCGTGTTGGTCACGAACAGGTCGTCGCCGACCAGTTGCACCTTGCTGCCCAGCTTCGCGGTGAGCTTCTTCCAGCCGGCCCAGTCGTCTTCGGAGAGGCCGTCTTCGATGGACAGGATCGGGTACTTCGCGCACAGCCCGGCCCACAGGTCTATCATCTCGTCGCTCGAAATGACCTTCTTGGGGTCGCTCTTGAAGAAGCAGTACCCCTCCTTCTTGTGCAGGTGCTTGGCCTCCTCATACAGCTCGGTGCAGGCGGCGTCGAGCGCGAACGCGACCTGATCGCCGACCCTGTACCCGGCCTTCTCGATGGCGGTCGAGATCGTGGCGAGCGCGTCGTCGGCGCTGGGAATGTTGGGGGCGAACCCGCCCTCGTCGCCGACCGCGGTGTTCAGGTGCTTGTCGTGCAGCACCTTCTTGAGGCTGTGAAACACCTCGGCGCCCATGCGGAGCCCTTCGCGGAAGCTGGTCGCGCCGACCGGCACGATCATGAACTCCTGAAAGTCCACGGTGCTGTCGGCGTGCTTGCCGCCGTTGAGGATGTTCATCAGCGGCACCGGGAGCACGCACGCGCTGGTGCCGCCGACGTACCGGTACAGCGGCTGGCCGAGGGCGTTCGCGGCCGCGTGCGCCGCGGCCATCGACACGCCCAGGATCGCGTTCGCGCCGAGTTTGCCCTTGTTCTCGGTGCCGTCCAGTTCGAGCATCTTGTGGTCGATGGCGGCCTGCTCGAACACCTTCATTCCCACCAGCGCCGGCGCGATGGTGTCTAGGACGTGCTTGACCGCGGTCCGGGTGCCCTTGCCGCCGTACCGCTTCTTGTCGCCGGTGTCGCGCAGCTCGACGGCCTCGTGCGCGCCGGTGCTGGCGCCGCTGGGCACCGCGGCGCGGCCCATCGTGCCGCACGCCAGGTGCACCTCGACCTCGACCGTCGGGTTGCCGCGGCTGTCCAGGATCTCACGGGCCTTCAGCGCGCGAATCGTACTCATGTGTCGTGTCTGTGGGAGTGGCGTGTTGGTTGGTGCCGGCGGTTAGCCCCCCGAAGAGGAGCCGAGCGTTGATGGGATATGTTCGGACGTTGAGAGGTCAAGTGAAGAGGTGCGGGGGACGACAGACCGGCCCCGGCGCGGAGCGGCATCAGCGAACGGGCGGGGCGCGGGGCGTCGTGCCTCGCGGTGCCCGTTCATGGTGGAAAAACGAGAGCGCCGGGGCCGGCCGCGGGCGGCGGGAAGGTCCGGGACCGGGCGTCGTCGGGGGCCGAGCACCCGATCGACCGGACGCGGCTTCCGCGGGCGGACTCACGGCAACAGGGGCTGCCAGATCGCAGCCCGCGGAGCGTTATCCCGCCGGCCGGATCGCGCCCCGACCGGCCTGGGGACCGGAAGGAGAGCGAGTCCCGTCCCGTGCCGCGCTCCTCGCGGGAGCGCGACCGGGACACGCCATTTATCGGCGTCCGAGAAACTCGGCTTGACAGGGTTCTTCGGAATCCTGGCGCGGGGCCGCGCGGGCTCAGGGGGCCGCGGCTGCGGTCAGGTAGCCGCGCAGGCGCGCGAGGTTGACCGCGTCCAGGTCGGCGCCCGCGTCGTCCTTCTTCGGCGTCTCCAGGATCATGGGCCGGTCGGCGAACCGGGGGTCGCGCACCAGCCGCCGGAAGGCACCCGCGCCGATCTCGCCCAAACCGATCCCGGCGTGACGGTCCACGCGGCTCCCGAGCGGCTTCGCGCTGTCGTTGACGTGGAACACCTTGAGGCGCGAAAGGCCGACCAGCTCGTCGAACCGCTGGAAGGTCGCGGCGTACCCGTCGTCGGTCCCGAGCGGGTACCCGGCCGCGAACGCGTGGCAGGTGTCGAAGCACACGTCCATCCGGGCCGCGCACCTCGCGCGCTGGAGGATCGTCGCGATGTGCTCGAACCGGTGGCCCAGCGCGGTCCCCTGACCGGCGGTCGTTTCGATCAGCACGCGCACGTTGAACCCGGGGCAGCGCGCGTGGGCCTCGTCCAACCCCTCAACGACACGCGTCAGACCGGCCTCGTCGCCGCTGCCGGTGTGCGCCCCGGGGTGCGTGACGAGGTAGCTGGCCCCGAGCGCCTCGGCCCGCTCCATTTCGTCCACGAACGCGGCGACCGATTTCTTGTAGATCGTGTCGTCGGGCGATGCGAGGTTGATGAGGTACGAGTCGTGAACGGTGACGTGCGTGAGGCCCGCGTCCGCGACCGCGCGCCGGAACCGCGCCGCGTCGCCCGCGGAGAGGGGGTCGGCGCGCCACTGGCTCGCGTTCTTGGTGAAGACTTGCAAGGTGCCGCAGCCGAGCGCGACCGCGGATGCGACCGCGCCGTGCAGCCCGCGGGCGATCGACAGGTGCGCGCCGAACGTGGGCACTGGCGGCCCTCCCCGAGTGAGACACCGCTCAATTGTGCCGCGCGAGGTAAGGCGCCGCAGCGCCAGTTGTCGCACAAAAACGGAGCCGCCCCGCGCGGGGCGGGGCGGCTCCTGATCGGTCAGTCGATGTTGCCGATCACGCCCCCGTCGTTGCGGACCGAGAGCTTGCTCAGCGTGGCGCTGTCGAGCGAGTTGCGGAGCGCCTTGACGCTGCCGTCGGCCATGGCGAAGTTGCACACGCCCGAGTGCCAGCTCCCGAACCGGGGGCTGCCAGGGTCGGTGGGGCCGCGGGCGATGGTGTTCGAGCCCAGGCTGCGCATCGCGTGCCCCTTGTCCCCGTTGTACGCCGGGCCGTCGGCCCCGGCGACCGTGCCGATCGAGGCCGGGTTCACGTGCTTCTCGCCCAGCAGCACCGTGTTGCTGGTCCCGTCGGTGATCTCGTTGAACGACACGCCCGGCATGCGCGACGGGGTGGTCACGTTCGACCAGTTGTTGGCCATCCGGAAGCACCCGTTGGCCGGGGTGTTGGGCGTCCCGTCCTGGTTGGTTGTCCACCAGTAGTCGTTCGTGGTTCCGGTACAGGCCGCGTAGTCGGCGGTGGCCCCGGTGTAGGTGGGCGCGGTGGTGTTGTCCATCGGCTCGGTCGCGAGGGCCGCGTCGGCCGCGCTGCGGCGGCTCGGGCAGTAGTAGAAGGACACCTTCGCCTCGCGCGCGGCGGCGCTCTGGCTGGAGTACGCCGCGTTCATGTTCCACTGGTTCGCCACCGCCTGCTGCTCGACGTACGGCAGTATCTCGATCAGCCACGTGTAACAGTTGTCCAGCCGCGAGTTCGGGAGCGACACCTTGATGTCGTGGCAGTTGTGGCACGCAAGCGAGAGTTGCTTGAGGTGGTTCTGGCACTTCATGCGCGCGGCCGCCTCGCGGACCTTCTGCACAGCGGGAAGCAGAAGCCCGATCAGGATCGCAATGATCGCGATCACCACCAACAACTCGATGAGCGTGAACGCGCTGGGACGCGAGCGAGGGGGGGGGCGCATGAACGGTCCTTCCGCGGGTGACAGATAACGAATGATGTTGGGCAGCACGCTCGCGAGCGGCGGCTGCCCGCTCTCGATTCTATCACACCTCCCCGTCTTGCTACTACCCATTCGGCGGGCCAGACGGTGCTCGCGGTTCACTATGCTATACCCGCACACAAGTTCGCCCACGACGCGGACACTTATCCGCCCACCCCCGATCGAGGTTTACACCGCCGTGGCACGACAATACCGGTTCATCTGGCTGGCCGCGGTCCTACTGACAACGGTCGGGTGCGGCACCGAGAAGTTCCACCCGGTGAGCGGACAACTGGTTTACCCGGACGGAAGTCCGGTGACCGAGTTGGAAGGCGGGACCGTCATCTTCGAGGGCGCCGACGCGAGCGGGAAGGGGTACAGCGCCTCCGGCGCGATCGGCGCGGACGGGCGGTTCCCGCTCACCACCGAGAAGCCCGGCGACGGGGCCGTCGCGGGCGCCAACCGGGTGATGGTTCAGCCGCAAGTGCTGGCCCCGGACAAGCCGCCGCGCCGGGTGATCCTGCCGAAGTACGACTCGGCGGAAACCTCCGGTCTAACGGTCGAGGTGAAGCCCGGGCCCAACGACGTGAAGCTGAAGGTCGAACCGGTCAAGGGCGGTAAGGCCAAGGACTGACCCCGCACCGGACGCGACAACGAAAAACCCCCGCTCGACACCAGGACGGTGTCGAGCGGGGCTTACAGGTCAAGCCGGTGGGATTTGAAACCACGTCCTCTTGCAATGCAATCAAGAAGCCCCTTCTCGGGGCGCTTACAAAGCCAGTCTTTTCGGCGGCGCCGTCACCCGGTTGCACCACTGGTGGCA
Organism: Gemmata sp.; assembly: GCA_046086545.1. Lineage (GTDB taxonomy): Bacteria > Planctomycetota > Planctomycetia > Gemmatales > Gemmataceae > Gemmata. The sequence continues at coordinate 482 of JBJSXS010000798.1, read as the reverse complement.
CCAACACGCTCGCCCCCGCACTTGAGCATCCCCCTTCGACCTTCTTGACGGCGCTGCTCGCGCGGGCGGCCCAGTTGACGCCGTCCGACCGCGCGGCCCTCGCCCGCTTGCTACTGGTGGACAGACAACCGAAGGGTGATGGCAGCGAACTGTGGTCGAGCGGGGCCGTAACACGGGCTGTCGTACAGGACGGGCCTCGCGCAGTTCGGCCTCACGTCGAATCGGGTCGTGGCTGCGGGCGCGTCGTCCGTCCGTCCACCGGCACGCCAGCGCGGCCGCCGGGCGGGTCGTATACTGACCCCACTCGCTTCGAGGGTCGGCCCGTGATCGTCGAACTCGTCGTCACCGCCGGCCCGCACGTGGGCCGCACGTTCCGCTTCGACCAGCACGCCACGTTCATCGTGGGGCGGTCCTCGCAGGTCCACTTCAGCCTGCCGGACAAGGACCCGCACGTCTCGCGGCTGCACCTCCTGGTCGAGGTG
>JBJSXS010000797.1:0-3493 GCA_046086545.1 Gemmata sp. | reverse complement strand
ACGCCTGTCCGACGGCAGATCAGTGCTCGGGGCGGTCCGTCGTTCCTTCGGCGGCTTCTGGCTCGTCGCCCTCTTCGCTCGCGCCCGCGGTGCCCCCGGCCGCCCCGGGGGGCTTGGGGGCGAGGCGCTCGTTCTCTTCGCGGATGATGCGCGCGATCTCGATGCTCTTCTTGACGCCCTCGTCCAGCACGAACGTGACGTGCGGCACGTACCGCGAGGTGAGCCGGTCGGCGAGCTTCGTCTGCACGTAGCCCGCGGCGCTCTTCAGCCCGTGCATGGTGAGCTGCTGCTCCCGCTCGGTCCCCATGATCGAGACGAACACCTTCGCGTGCTGCAGGTCACCGGACACCTCCGCGCGAGTCACCGTGACGCTCTTCACGCGCGGGTCTTTGAGTTCGAACAGGATGGCGTTGGCCGCGGTCTCGCGCACCACCTCCGCCACGCGTGCCAGCCGGTGAGATTTCATTACTTAGAGTTCGATCCATTAAAAGGTTGTCCGCGCCCGCACGCGGTAGCTGCTCCCCCATCAGACCAACTGCGGTGCCGTCCCGCCGTCCGCACCCCTCGCACAACCAGCGTGAGCGCCGCTCGCACTGCTCGGGGCCGGAGGCCGGCCCGGCGCTTCAACAGTCGCGGCCACGAAGTCAAAAACGTGAGGCGCGTGAGAGAAACAATCGTGAACCAGTTGACAAAGAGGTCCCGGATTGGACCGGGCCGACGCACCTCCTCGAGCGCTGCGTCGGGAGGCGGGCTCGTCGGCGTCCTCGCGCGAACCGGTTCACACCACCTCGCCGCCGACCGCGATCTCGCCGCCGAGGTACTCCGCGACGGGGTGCGCGCGGAGCGCCTCCTGAATCCGCTGCAACGTGCCCCGCACGGCCGCGGTCTCGAACCCGACCGCGGCGAAGCCGAGCGTGATCAATTTTACGTCGTCGTGGGTGCCCACCTCGGCGGCCGACACGTTGAACGCGCCGCGCATCCGGTCGAGGACGCTCCGCACCACCTGCCGCTTGTCCTTAAGCGTGCGGCTCTCGCGGACGAGGAGCCGGATTCCAAGAGTCCCAACAACCATTGGCGGACCCCGGCCGCGCGGCCGGGGGGTGAGTGTCAAGGGGCGGGCGACGTTACCCCGGCCCTGCGGCCGGGCTCGCCTCACAGCGTGCGGGCCCGGACCTCGATCTTGAACGCCTCGATCACGTCGTCGACCTTGATGTCGTCGTAGCCGGTGATCTTGAGGCCGCACTCGAAGCCCTCGCGGACCTCGCGGGCGTCGTCCTTGAACCGCTTGAGGCTGTCGAGGCCGACGACCTTTTCGCCCGACGGGAACACCACCACGCCCCCGCGGATCACGCGGACGCGGGCCGACCGCTCGATCACGCCGCTGGTGACGTAGCACCCGGCGATGGTGCCCACCTTGCCGTGCTTGAACGTCTGCCGCACCACCGCGCGGCCCAGGTGAACCACCTCCTCGATGGGCTTGAGCCGGCCTTCCAGCGCGGCCTTCACGTCGTCGACGAGGTTGTAGATGATCTGGTACTCGTTCAGGCTGATCCCGCGCGCCTCGGCCAGCTTCAGCGCCGCGTCGTCCGCGGTCACGTTGAAGCCCACCACCAGCGTGTCCTCGGGGCTGGTGAGCGCCAGCTCGACGTCGGACTCGGTGATGGCGCCGATGCCGGCGTGCAGCACGCGGGTGGTGACCTCCTCGTGGGTGAGCTTCCCCAGTTCCTTGCGGATGGCCTCGACCGAGCCGCGGGCCTCGGCCTTCAGGATCACCTTCAGTTCGGTGATCTTGGCGCGGGTCTTGGCGGCCGACAGGCTGTCGAGGCTGACCGGCTTGAACTTGTTGAGCGCGGCCTCGCGGTCCTTCTTCTCGCGGGCCTCGGCGATCTCCTTGGCCGTGGTCAGCTCGTCCACGACGTAGAACGGGTCGTCGGCGTTGGGCACGCCGCCCAGCCCGGTGATGCGGACCGGGGTGCTCGGCCCGGCGTCCTCGATCGCGACGCCCAGGTCGTTCTGCATCGAGCGCACGCGGCCGAAGTTGGCGCCGCAGAGGATGATGTCGCCGACGTGGAGCGTGCCCTGCTGCACGAGCATGGTCGCCATCACGCCCGCCTCGCCGCTCATGTACGCTTCGAGGCACGTCCCGGTCGCCGGGCGGTCCGGGTCGGCCTGCAACTCGTCGGCGAGGTTGAACTCCGCCTCCAGGGAGATGGCGGTGAGCAGCTCGTCGATGCCCTGCCCGGTGACGGCGCTCGTCTCCACGAACTGGATGTCGCCGCCCATGTTGTCGGGCAGCAGGTTCAGGTTGTAGAGCTGCCGCCGGGTGCGGTCCACGTTGGCGTTCGGGGCGTCCACCTTGTTGATGGCGACGACGATGCGCACCTCGGCCGCGCGGGCGTGCGCGATGGCCTCCTCGGTCTGCGGCATCACGCCGTCGGTGGCGGCCACCACGATGACCGCGATGTCGGTGACGTTGGCCCCGCGGGCCCGCATCTTGGTGAACGCCTCGTGCCCGGGCGTGTCCAGGAACGTGATCTGCTTCTCGAGCAGCTCCTCGTTCGGGTCGTCCGGGTTGACCACCTTGTGGGTGACCGACCACGCGCGGATCACCTGCGTGATGCCGCCGACCTCGCCGGCCGCGACGTTCGACTTCCGGATCTTGTCGAGCAGCGACGTCTTGCCGTGGTCCACGTGGCCCATGATGGTGACGATCGGGGGCCGCGGCCGGAGCTTGTCCGGGTCCACGTTCTCCATCATCTTCTCGAAGTCTTCGAGCAGGATGTCTTCGGCGGTCTTCTGCCGCTTGACGACCAGCTCGATGTTCTTCTCGACGGCGATGAGTGCGGCGGTGTCGAAGTCCACGGGCGAGTTGTTGCCGTAGAGCTGGTTGGTCTCCTTCAGGAGCCGCTTGGACAGCTCACCGACCTTCATGCCGATGGCCTCGGACAGGCTGCGCACCGTGATCGGCAGCCCGATCTCGATCTTGCCCTCTTTGACCGTGACGACCTGCTGGCCGCGGCGCTGGGCCTTGCGCATGAGCGCCTGGCGCGGGCCGCGGCGCGACCCCCACTGCTGCTCGACCATCTCGACGCCGCCGGACCCGATGACGATAGACCCGCGATCGACGCGCGGCCCGCCGGGGCCGCGCCCGCGGTCGCCGGCGGTGCGGCCCTTGTGCCGGGAGTCGCGGCCGATGACGCCGGTCTTCTTCTTGTCCTCTTCCTCGTCGCCCGCGCCGTCACTGGGGCGCGGGGCGAATCCGGGTCCGGGGCGCGTCGGGCCGCCGCCGGGCCGCGCGGGTTCGCCGGGCTTGTTCGGCGCGCCGGGCGGCGCCGGGGTGCGCTGGATCTCGGTGATCGACACGCGCTGCCCGCGGGCGCTGGCCGCGCGGAGCCGCTCGATCATCTCGGCCGTGAGCTTCACCGACTGGCCCGGGGGGCCGGCCTTGCCCGCCGGGCCGCCCGCGCGGTTCGGCGCGCCGGGGCGCGGCGGG
>JBJSXS010000796.1:0-2271 GCA_046086545.1 Gemmata sp. | reverse complement strand
GTCGTGTTTGAGCGGCGCGTCCGGGTTGAAGTCGGCCGGCGGAGCTTCGTCCGTCTCACCGAGTTTTTCTTTCAGTTCCAGGAACGGGTTCTCCTGCAGGGCCTCATCGATCTTCGCCTGAAGGTCGGTGATGGACAGTTGCAGGATTTCCATGGACTGGATCATGCGCGGCGCGAGCACCTGCCGCAGATCCTGTTTCACCCGCAGGTGCATCCCCAGCCCGAAACCGCTCATCGGCTCCCTCTCTCGTCCGCAGGTCGAGCGCCCGGCCACACAAATCGCCAGGCGTCACCGATCCGCAACACGGCCAAGCGTCCTGACTTTGCCTGAAAAAATCCCGGCACGGCAACTACTTACTATCGCGGGGCGTACGGGCCGCGAACCAACTTACTCAAAATGTTCGCCGCCCGTCGAGCGCCTCCGCCAGCATCTGAGCATTCGCGAGTTCAAGTGAACTCCCGCTAGGCAAACCACGTGCCAGTCGCGTGACCTGGACGCCGGTAGGTGCAAGGGCCGTGGACGCGAACAGCGCCGTACCGTCTCCTTCAAGGGTCGGACTCGTCGCGAGAATCACTTCGCGCACTCCGCCGCGCTTCACGCGATCAAGGAGCGCGGCAAAGGTCAACCGGTCTGGCCCCATTCCGTCAAGCGGGGCGAGGCGGCCACCGAGGACGTGGTACAACCCGCGAAAGTTGCCCGCGCGCTCGAAGGAGTTAACGTCACGGGGCGTCTCCACCACACACAACAACCCCGCGTCGCGCTTCGGGTCTCCACAAATCGGACAGAGTTCGCTGTCCGTCAGGTTGAAGCACTCGCGACAGGGTTTCACCCTGGCAGCTACGGCGTTCAGCGCTTTCGCGAGTTCGATCGCATACCGCCGGTCGCCCGCGAGCAGGAAGTGCGCGATGCGCTCCGCGCTTTTGGGGCCGATGCCGGGAAGCTTGGTCAGTTCCTCGAGAAGGCCCGCGATTACGCCCGCCGGTTCGGACAAAGCTGCGCCCCCATCAAGCCCGGTCGCAGAAAGGCCGCGACCCTGAGTCCACCGCGTCACCCGCCCATGCCCGGAAAACCGCCGCCGAGCATTCCCGGCGGGAGTCCGATGTTCGCGGCCATCTTCGCGCTCTCTTCGGCCAGTTGCGCCCGCACCTTCGTGAGTGCCTGATTGATTGCGGCTGTAACAAGGTCTTCGAGCATTTCGCGGTCGTTCAACTTCATTGCGTCCTCAGAAATGCGGACGCTCAGGACTTCGAGTTTGCCGTTGGCCTTGGCCGTGACGTAGCCCGCCCCGCTGCTCGCCTCGGCCGTAATTTGACCGACCTGTGCCTGGAAATTCTTCAGTTCTTCCTGAATTTTCCCCTGATTACCCAGGAGGCTGAGCATCGAGCCAAGTCCCTTGAACATGCTGCTATCCCTCGTCGGTGGCGGTCTCGTCCTCGTATTCGTCCGTCTTGTTGATAACCGGCTTCGGCGGCGCGTTGGGGTTGAAGTCGTCGTCTACGTGCCAGATCTGCGCCCCCATCAGTTCGCTCGCCCGCTTGAAAATGGGCAACGACGCCAGCGATCGCTTGATCTCGGTCGGCGCGGGAAGTGCCGCGGTCCTGCTGCCAGTGTTTACAGGCTGAGCGGTCGCGGAGCGATCGAGTTCGAACCGCAGCGACACCAACTGCCCGGTCAAATGCCGGAACGCGTTGGCGAGACGCTGAGCGTTTGCCTCGATCTCACACTCCTTCCTGGAGTCACTATACGCCGCCGGGAACCGAATTACTAGAGAATTTGGCCCAGAAATTGCATATGAACTGTGACAATTGAGGTGTTTCAATAAGAGCGGAAACTTTTCTTGAGCGAAGGGCTGTAATCGCTGCCACACTTCAGGAAGAGTCGCCTCGGTCAGTTGAAAGTTTGTCGGGACCTCGTTTGAAGACCCGTTTTCAACCTGTTTACCAGTCAACTCACCGTTTTTTTTTGCGGCGTCCGGCTCCAAGACCTGCGGCGCGGGGTTGGCGCGAGGCAGGCTGGCAGTAGGCGCAGCAGGCGCCGAAAGCATCGCACCCGGTTGCACGGCGAGTTGCAACAACTGATTGACCGCGAGTAAATCTTTCAGCCGGCACAGCCGCACCACCGCCATCTCGAGTAGCACCTGCGTGTGCCCGCTGCCACACATGCGTGCTTTCGTTGCGGTCAGCACTTCCAGGGCTGCGAGTGTGGTGTCGAGGTTCGTCTGCGCGACCTGAATCTTGACCGCTTCGAGTTGGTTGGGCGAAACGGGCAGTT
>JBJSXS010000795.1:0-3607 GCA_046086545.1 Gemmata sp. | reverse complement strand
GGATTCTGTTCGGCTCCGATCGCACCGGCACGATGCAACTCTACGTCGCCACGACCGACGGCAAGGACGTCCGGCAAGTCACGAGCGTTCCCGAAGGCTCGTGCGCGATGCACGGCCACTGGCAGCCGATCCCGGCCGGGCCGACGCCGGTGGAACCGGTCTCGTTCAGGCACGCCGGGGTGACGGACGCCTGGGCCGCGTATGCCGGGAAACTCACGTTCGGGAAGGGGCAGACGCTCGCCCTGCTGGACGACGGGTGCAAGCTGTCGATGCCGGAGTGGACGGCGACCGTGGACGGTGTCCCGAAGGTGCGCGTGTCCCACGACAGCGTGGACGGCGACGACGACCCGAAGCACGAGGGCAAGGGCTACCACGGCTCGACCATAGGCATCCCGTCGTCGCTGAACCTCAAGGGGCGACACGGGGTCGCGTTCAACAACCAGGTGGCCGTGGTCCGGGCGCTGGAGTGCTGCCACTGCAACGTGAAGGACGCCAGGACCCTGGCCGCCGGGCTGCAGTGGGTCATCGACAACCACGCGATGTACAAGATCACGGCGATCAACCTCGCCCCGGTCGATGACCTGGAGCACGGCACCCCGGTCCCGACGGACATCGACGCCAAGCTGAAGAAGCTCCGCGAACTCGGCATCTGGGTGAGCGCCCCGGCGGGCAACCACAACTTCACCAGGGGCATCTCCTGGCCCGCGTGCCAGCCGAACTGCTTCGCCGTCGGGGCGGTGCGGCCGGGCAAGGACGAGGTGTACCTGGACCGGCACGCGAAGGTCGATCTGGTGGTCCCGGCCGCCGCCACCTCGTCGTCGAACGCGATCCTGTGCGGCTCGGTGCTGCTGCTGCGGGAGGGCATCGAGAGGGCGAACTACGACTGGAAGAAGGACGGCCCGAACCTGCCCGCGGCGATGCTGGCGATCTTGCAGCGGACCGGCCAGCCGGTGAAAGACCCGGCAACGGGCCTGACGTTCCGCCGCCTGAACCTGAAGGCGGCACTGGACGAGGTCTTCCAACCCGCCAAGCCGTGAGCCGGGTGAGTGCCGCGTCGAGTGCGCGCAGGTCGTCGTCGGGGTCCGCGGGCGGCCGCGCCACGCTCGCCCGAGGCGCGGTCTCGCCCGGTTGGGCGGGCGAACCGGTGCAACTCGGACCGGGATCGGGTAGAACACCCACCACCCCGCTCACCGAGTCCCGCCGGCGCACCCGCCGGCCGGGAGAACCCGAGGCCCCTCATGATCAAGCTGCGAACGGCCCTTCTGCTCACCCTCTTCGCCTCCGCCGTCGCGTCGGCACAGCCGCCGGTGCGCAAGCACGACGACAAGGGCGCCCCCCCGTTCAAGCTGCTGAAGGAGGGCGAGAACCCGCCGCTCGATGCGTACGACAACTACGTGATCGGGCCGAAGTACGTGCCCGCGCCGGAGCGCAAGAGGGTCGAGGGCGTGCCCGAGGGCAAGGTGGAGCAGTTCGAGATCGACTCGAAGGACACCATGCTGTTCAACCCCGGCATCTCCCGCGGCAAGACGGCTCCAAAGCTCGACCCGAACAATCCCAAAACCGTAATCGTCGAGACGCACGCCATCGACTACAAGCGGAAGATCGGCGTCTACATTCCGCCGGGGTACAAGGAGGGCACCCTGGCCCCGTTCATGGTCGTTCACGACGGCCCCGGCCAGGCCGCCGGGTACAAGACGATCCTCGACAACCTGATCGCCCAGAAGCGCATCCCTCCAATCGTGCTCATCGCGATCCAGAACGGCGGCGGGGACGCGCAGGGGCACGAGCGCGGCAAGGAGTACGACAATATGAACGGCGACTACGCCACCTACATCGAGGACGAGGTGCTGCCGCGGGTGGAAAAGAACTGCAAGGTGAAGCTGACCAAGGACCCCGACGGCCGGGCGGCGATGGGCAGCAGTTCCGGCGGGTCGTGCGCGCTCATCATGGCCTGGTTCCGCAACGACCTCTACCACCGCGTGCTGACCACGTCGGGCACGTTCGTGAACCAGGCGTGGCCGTTCAGCGACAAGTACCCCGACGGCGCCTGGGGCTTCCACGAGACGCTGATCCCGAAGGAGCCGAAGAAGCCGATCCGCATCTTTCTCTCCGTCGGCGACCGGGACTCGCTCAACCCGAACGTGATGCGGGACGGGATGCACGACTGGGTCGAGGCCAACCACCGGATGGCGAAGGTGCTCAAGGAGAAGGGGTACGAGTACCAGTACCTGTTCTGCGTCGGTCAGGGGCACGGCATCGGCGGCGCCCAGCAGCAGTTCCTGCCGCACGCCATCGAGTGGGTGTGGAAGGGGTACGCCCCGAAGACGGACAAGTAGCCGAGGCCCAGGCGCTGACCCGGTGAACGTGTCCCGGGCCAGCGCCCGCGCGCTACTCCGGCCGGCAGAGGTGTGGGCATCCCGCCCGCCCACCGCCCGAACCGCTCGGCGAATGTACCCGGGTCCAGGTTGGCGACCACCCGCTCGAACGTGTCCCGGTTCGGCACCCCTCTTCTGCACCGCGAAGGGCACTTCTGCTCGCTTCGCGACCACGATGCGGACGAAATCCCAAAAAGGTTCTCACAGGCGCCCCGCCGGCGCATCTAATCAGACGGGTGACCTTGCAAACCGACCCAGAATCCGAGTTCGTCCGCCGGGCGCAAGCCGGCGACCGGGCCGCGTTCGCCGCGCTGGTCGATCGGTACTGGAACCCGGTGCGCGCCTGGCTTGCCGGCCTGACCGGCGGCGAGCACGCGGCCGAGGATTTGACCCAGGAAACGTTCCTGAAGGCGTGGGTGGGGCTCCCGAGCCTGGCCTCGTGCGAGGCGTTCCGGGTGTGGCTCTTCCGCATCGCGCGCAACGAGTTTCTGGCGCTCGCACGGTCCCCGCGGGCGGACCCGCGCGGGGTCGCTCCGGAGCCCGCGGACCCGCGCCCCGGGCCGGAAGAGTTGGCCCAGGACGGCGAGGCGAGTGCGGCCCTGAGGTCCGCGCTCGCGGGGCTGGCGGCCCCGTACCGGGAGGCGTACCTGCTGTGGACGCACGAGCGGCTCCCGTACCCGGAGATCGCGCGGGTGCTCGACACCACGGAGGACGTGGCCCGCTGGCGGGTGTGTGAGGCGCGCCGGCGCCTGGTCCGCACCCTGGAACCCTTTCTCGCACCACCGAACTCATGACCTGCGCGACCGCCGAGCACTGGGCCCTCGCCGCCCGCACCCTGGACGACTTGCCGGAGCCGGTCCGGCAGCACCTCGCGCATTGTTCGCTCTGCGCCACGCGGGTCGACCGGCTGGCGCGCGTGCAGGTCGTGGCGGCACAACTCGCCCCGCCGGCGAACCCGGGCGCCCGGGCGCGATTGGAGTCGCGGGTCGCCCGCACGCCGCAACACCGCCCCCGCGCAGCCGCGGAGCCGACCCGGACACGCGCCCGGGGTGCGGCGCCCAGGTGGGCGCTCGGTCTGGCCGCTGCGGTGTTACTCGCCTGCGGGTGGCTCGTCGGGCGGTTCGCCGCGCCCGCACCCGTAGCGCCGCTCGCCGACGCGCGGTCCACGGGGCCGGCCCCCCCCACCCCCCTGAACACACCAGGAACCCCTACCCGAGTTGCACAAAAAACAA
>JBJSXS010000794.1:0-13936 GCA_046086545.1 Gemmata sp. | reverse complement strand
CACCGATCTTCCGCCTCCGCCTCCGCTCGTTCGTCGTCGGCGCTACCCGCGCGGGCCGGGCGGTCGCGCGGGTCCGAACGCGCGCGCGGCTGGCGGTCGCGCTGTTCCCGTTCGCGTTCGTCGCGGTGCTGCTCGCACTCTGGGCGAGCGCCGAGGCCGCCACCCCCGAACTCATTGACCCGGACTACCACGTCCGGCTGCGGGTCGTTCGCGCGGCCCAGCACCAGCACCCGGACCGGCCGCTGGGCCTGATGATCGGCAGCTCGCGCGCCGTGTGGGCGTTCCGGCCCGAGCAACTGGGCGACGGCGAGGGCGTGCTCTGGGTGAACGGCGCGCACACCGGGGCCGGGCCGACGCTCAACCGCCTGCTGGTGCACCGCTACCTGCGCGACGGGGTGCGGCCCGCGGTGCTGGTGATCGAGTTGATGCCCACGTTCTTCGTGAAGGAGAACACCCAGTTCGTGACCGGGCACTTCGCGCTGGCCGACCTGTCGCTCGTGCGCGGGTACTCCGACAAGCCGTTCGGGTACGAGTACCGCCTGCTGCTGCACCGGGTGCGCTGCGCTCCGGCACTGGCGCGCGGGGACGACCCGCTGGCGCGGTCCGACGCGCTGCACCCCCGCGGCGGGCACACGACCGTGTACGGCGACGTGACGCCGGCCGAGCGCGCCCGGCGCACCGCGCTGGCGCAGAAGGAGAACGAGCCGCACCTCCGGCACATGACGGTGCGCCCGGCGGCCGACCGCGCGTTCCGCGACACGCTGCGCGAGGCCGCCGACCACGGCGCACGGGTGGTCCTGCTGCGCGCCCCCGAAGGACCGACGTTCCGCCACTGGTACGACCCGGCGGGGCTGGCCCGGTTCGACGCGTACATCGAGGGGGTGGCGCGCGAGTACGGCGCGCCGGTGCTGGACGCGCGGCTGTGGCTGGACGAAGAGGATTTCCACGACTCGCACCACGCGATCCAGCGCGGTGCGGACAAGTTCACCGCCCGATTCGCGCGCGAGATGGTGGCGATCCTCGCGCGCTGACCGCGGCTACCAGTTCGGCGGCACCTCTGCTTCCCGCCGGCCGGCGCGGGCTCCCCCGGCGCGAGCCGTCGGCCGTCACCGCGACGCCACGGTACTCGCGCTGGCTGAATAGTGCGGACGAGCCGTTGTGGAAACCGCCGGAGGCCGGGCCGCAGATATGCTGGGTGCGGTTGCTCGCTGGGTTCACGTTTCGCGGGCCGGCGGGTCAGGTCGGACTGTCGTTCGGCGTGCGGCGGCAGCGGCACGAGCCAGCCGAGCCGCTGCGCCGGCGGGCGGTGGGTGTGCGGCACAGCACCGGTGAGGTGCTCGTACCCGTCCGCGCGCCCGCGTACCGCCGTTACCAGCAGACAGAAGTGGCCCGGGCACGCACCGTGCGGCCGCTCGGCGGCGCTTCCGCACCGCCGGGAACATCAACCGCGACCACGGGGAACGGGTGGATGCGCCCACGTCGCGGTCCTCGTGTTCGTCGTGGCGCCGGTCACTTCCGGCTCTTCGGGTGGCGGAACGCGACCCACCCGCCGTTCTGCTTGCTGCTCTCCACGCACTTCGTGATGAACAGCATGCCCTCGACGCCGTCGTAGACGTTCGGGTAGACCGTGTTCACGGTCTCGAACTTCTCGCCGCCGGCGCGCTTCACCATCGCGTCGTAGGCGGTGTTGTAGACGTTCGCGAACGCCTCGAAGAACGCCTCCGGGTGGCCGCTGGGCAGGCGCACGCTGGCCCCGTGTGCGGCCCCGAGGTACGGGCCGCCGTTGCGCGTGTAAATCTTGTGCGGTTCGCCGTTCTTGCGAACGATGAGCTTGTTGGGCTCCTCCTGGTGCCACTCCAGGGCGCCCTTCGTGCCGTCCACCTCGATGAACAGGTCGTTCTCGCGGCCGTGCGAGATCTGGCTCGCGGTGACGGTCGCCAGCGCGCCGTTCTCGAAGCGCACCAGCGCGACGCCGTAGTCGTCGAGCGCCCGGCCCTCTTCGAACACCTTCAGCGAGCAGGAGATCTCTTTCGGCAGAAGCCCGGTGATGTACCGGCCGAGGTTGTACGCGTGCGTGCCGATGTCGCCGAAGCACCCCGCGATGCCGCTCTGCCGCGGGTCGGTGCGCCACTTCGCCTGCTTCTGGTCGCTCGATTCCAGGCGGGTGCGCAGCCAGCCTTGAATGTAGTTGGAGCGAACCGCGTTGATCTCGCCCAGCTCGCCGCTGAGGACCATCTCGCGGGCCTGCCGCACCAGCGGGTAGCCGGTGTAATTATGCGTGACGGCGAACACGACGCCGGACTTTTCCACCACTTTCAGCAGCTCTTCCGCTTGCGCGAGGTCGAAGGTGAGCGGCTTGTCGCAGATCACGTTGAACCCGGCCTCGGCGAACGTCTTGGCGATCTCGAAGTGCGTGTGGTTGGGGGTCGCGACGCTGACGAAATCGACCTTGTCGGCGCGCCCGGCTTCGGCTTCGGCCATCTCCTTGTAAGAGCCGTAGGCGCGCTCAGCCGGGATGTCGTAGTCGCCGGCGCTGGCCTTCGCGCGGGCCGCGTCGCTGGACAGCGCCCCGGCGACGAGCGCCGCGCGGTTGTCGAGTACCGCGGCCGTGGCGTGAACGCGCCCGATGAACGCGCCCTGCCCGCCCCCGACGAGGCCCATACGAAGCTTGCGGTTGAGCGAACCGTTGGTCGGCACGATGAACTCCCGGAAGAGGAACGGAGGGGAAACGTGCCGGAGATTGTAAGGAAGGCGAACGGGGTGGGCGAGTCGCGTGAAACGAGCCGCGACCGCTCACACCACGCCCTTCGCCTTGAGCGCGCGCACCTCCGCCCCGCTCAGCCCGAGGAGGTCGCTTAACACGCGCTCAGTTTGTTCGCCGAGGCGGGGCGGCATCGTGGGTTCGGCAGTCGGGGCGCCGTGCAGGTGAACCGGGTTGCCGATGAGGTCCACGGGGGTGCCGTTCGGGTCGCGCACGGTGAGCTTCATGTTGCGCGCCAGCGTCTGCGGGTCGCGGAACACGTCGGCGTAGTTGCGCACCACCGCGTGCGGGACGTGTGCCAGGCGCTGTCCCCACTCCGCGGTGGTGAACCTCGTCATCGCGGCCTCGATCAGCGGGATCACTTCGGCGCGGCGCTCGACGCGCTGCCGGTTGGTCGCGAACCGGGGGTCGGCCCCGAGTTCCGGCGCGTCCGCGGCGCGGCAGAACTCCTTCCACTGCGAATCGTTGCCGACGTTCAGGACGAGCCAGCCGTCCGCGGTCGCGAAGAGCTGGTACGGCACGATTTGCAGGTGCGAATTCCCCTGGCGCGGGGAAAGTGTGCCGCTCGTGAGATAGGCTTGCGCGACGTTCACCTGGGCCGCGAGCGCGCAGTCCGCGAGCGCGAGGTCGATGGCGTACCCGTGCCCGGTTCGCGTGCGGGCGTGGAGCGCGGCGAGGACCGCGTTCGACGCGTACATGCCGGTGAGCACGTCCACGACCGCGACCGCCGACTTGCACGGCGGGCCGTCCACCGGCCCGGTCATGCCCATCAGCCCGCTGAGCGCCTGAATCGCGAAGTCGTAGCCCGGCGCGTCCTTCATCGGCCCGGTGCGCCCGAACCCCGAGATCGAACACGCGATCAGCTTCGGGTGGCGCGCGAGGAGCGCGTCCGGGGTGAGCCCGAGCTTCTCCGTGCTGTCGGTGCGGAAGTTCTCCAGCAGCACGTCGCACTTCGCGAGCAGTTTGTGGAAGAGGTCGTGGCCCTCGGCGGTGGCGATGTCGAGTGTGAGCGACTTCTTCCCGCGGTTGCACGCGAGATAGTACGCGGACAGGTCCTTGAAGCCGTTGAGGTACGGCGGCCCCCACCCGCGGGTGTCGTCCCCCGCGCCGGGCCGCTCGAGCTTGATGACCTCGGCACCGAGGTCCGCGAGTAACTGCCCACAGAACGGGCCCGCCAGGACGCGCGCGGCGTCGAGAACTCGCACGCCGTGTAGCGGCGGAACGGGATCGGTGGGAAAGGCGGGCATGACATTTCTCCGTTGCCCCATTCTACGCTGGGGCGCGATAATGCCCCCCTCGCGCCCTCCTGACCCTCTCCGGAGTTTCCGATGCCGCCCCTTCGCGTACTCGCCGCGCTCGCGTTCGCCCTCGGCGCCGTCTCGCTCGGCACGCCCGCGCGCGCCGACAACTGGCCCGCGTGGCGCGGCCCGACCGGGCAGGGCGCCACCGCCGAGAAGAACCTGCCGACCAGGTGGGCCGCCACCGAGAGCGTGAAGTGGAAGATCGAACTGCCCGACGCGGGCAACTCCACGCCCATCATCTGGGGCGACAAAATCTTCCTCACGCAGGCCACCGACAAGGGCAAGAAGCGGTCGCTGTACTGCCTCGACCGCAAGAACGGCGCGAAGCTCTGGGAGCAGACGGTCGCGTTCGCCGGGCCGGAGAAGATTCACGCGACCAACACCTACTGCGCCGCGTCCCCCGTGACCGACGGCGAGCGGGTCGTCGTGTTCCACGGGTCCGCGGGGCTGTACTGCTACGACTTCGCCGGCAAGGAGCTGTGGAAGAAGGAGCTCGGCCCGTGCGACCACATCTGGGGCAGTGCCGCGTCGCCGATCATCTACAAGGACCTGGTCATTCACAACTTCGGCCCGCACGCGACCACGTTCCTCATCGCCCTAGACAAGAAGACCGGCACGGAGGTGTGGAAGAGCGAGGAGCAGAAGGCCGCGGACTACGTCGGGTCGTGGAGCACGCCGGTGGTCGCGAAGGCCGGCGGGCGCACGGAGTTGGTGGTCAGTTGGCCCGCCCAGGTGAAGGGCTACGAGCCCGAAACCGGTAAGGTGCTGTGGAACGCGAAGGGCCTGGAGAAGGAGGGCGGAAACGACCGACTGACCTACACCTCGGCGCTGGTGAGCGACAAGTATGTGTTCGCCGCCGCGGGCTACGGCGGCGCGGCCATCGGCGTCAAGACCGGCGGCACCGGCGACGTGACCGAGTCGCACCGGCTGTTCCGCGCCGCGAAGAACCCGCAGCGCATCGGCTCCGGGGTGATCGTTGGGGACTACGCGTACGTCGTGAACGAGCCGAGCGTGGCGTGCCTGGATCTGAAGACCGGCAAGGAGCAGTGGAACAAGCCGGTCAACGGGGGGTCCTGGAGCAGCATCGTGCACTCCGCCGGCAAGCTCTACCTCTCCTCGCAGCGCGGCGAGACACTGGTGTTCGCGGCGAACCCGAAGGAGTACGAGGAGTTCGCGGTGAACAAGCTCGACGGCTCGACGATGCGCGCGTCCGTCGCCGCGTCCGACGGGGAACTGTTCCTCCGCACCTACAAGCACCTGTGGTGCATCGCGGAAAAGAAGTGACCGCGCAATCGTGGCGGCGGGCGCGCGCCGCGCGCCGTTCTCGGCTCGCGGCGCGGGGGCCGGCAACGACACGCGGGGGGTGCCCGCCACTTTCGTCGGTCGCGCGTTGCACCGCGACCCGGGCGACGCTATACTCGTTATTTGCTATCCGAACGCCCTCCCGCCTTTAACTCCGCGACGGAGTTCGCTTCGATGCTTACCGTTTATGGCAACCCGGCCCGCTACTGCGACGGCCTCTCGCGCCGGTCGTTCTTGAAGGTCGGCGCGCTGGGCGTTGGCGGCCTCACACTGCCGCAACTGATGCGCGCCGAAGCCGCGAGCGGCAAGAAGTCGCAGAAGTCCGTGATCATGGTGTACCTGTCCGGTGGGATGGCGCACCAGGACACCTTCGACCTCAAGCCGAACGGCCCGGCCGAGTTGAAAGGCGAGTTCAAGCCGATTCCGACGAACGTCCCCGGGATTCAGTTCGGCGAGCACGTCCCGAAGCTGGCCGCCTGCGCGGACAAGCTCGCGGTCATCCGGTCGCTGGTCGGGCAGCGCGACGAGCACAGCTCGTGGCAGAGCTACACCGCGACCACGATGGACACGGCCCGGCGCGAGAACAAGCCGCACTTCGGCAGCGTGGTCGCCCGGATGCAGGGCCAGACCGACCCCACCGTGCCCGCGTTCGTGGACCTGTCGCCCACGATGCAGCACAAGCCGTACAACTCGCCCGGGCCCGCGAACCTCGGCCGCGCCGCGGCCCCGGCCAAGGTCGATGGCGACGAACTCGCCGTCATGAAGAACCTCGCCGTCACGCCGGCGGAGCTGCAGAACCGGAAGCTGCTGCTCGAAAAAGTGGACGCGTTCCGCAAGGCCGCGGGCCAGACCAACGGCATCAGCGCGGACACGTTCCACGACCGCGCGTTCGACGTGCTGGCGTCGAGCAAGCTGGTGGAAGCGCTCGACGTGACGAAGGAGCCCGAGCGCACCCGCGAGCGGTACGGGAAGGGTTCGCCCAAGCACCTCGGTGACGGTGCGCCCCAGTGGAACGACCAACTGCTGATGGCCCGCCGGCTGGTCGAAGCCGGGTGCCGCGTGGTCACCGTCGCCTACGGGTTCTGGGACACGCACGGGAGCAACTTCAAGTACCTCAAGCAGCACCTGCCGCTGTTCGACACCGGCGTGTCGGCGCTCGTGGAAGACGTTTACGCGCGCGGGCTTCAGGACGACGTGACGGTGTGCGTGTGGGGCGAGTTCGGGCGCACCCCGAAGATCAACAAGGACGCGGGCCGCGACCACTGGGCGCGGGTCAACTTCGCGCTGATGAGCGGCGGCGGGATGCGGGTGGGGCAGACCATCGGCAGCACCGACAGCGCCGCGGGCGAGGCGAAGGACGACCCGATCCCCTACGCGAGCGTGCTGGCCAGCGTGTACAAGAACCTCGGGATCGACCCGCACGCGATGGTGTACGACGTGTCGAACCGCCCGAACCCGGTTCTGCCCGGCGGCGTCCTGCCCGTCGACAAACTGTACTGAGGGCTGCGAGGCGCGCCGTGAACGCGGAACAGGCGCACCTCGCTCGCGCCGGCTGGCTCCGGGATCACGACGACCCGAGACTCCAGGTCGTGCGCCTCGGGGTGCGGGTGGCCGCGGTTGGGGTGCACGCCACAAACCCGTAGTCGCGCCCGATCGATGGCCCGTTTATCTGACAAGTGCGCTCGGGTACACTGGCTTCGCTCGCCTCACTCCTGCTGCCCCGGCCCCCGTGGACCGTCGCCAATGCTTCGCGCAGTCGCGCTCGCTGTCCTTCTGTCGACCGCGGCCGCACTCGTCGCGGCGCCGGTGCCGCCCCCGACCGAGAAGGAGCTCATCGCCAAGCTGTACGGCAAGGCCGACGGGCTGGGCGAGTTCGAGCTGAGCGGCAAGCAGCTCACGATCCGCTCGACCGTCGGACGGCCCAACCGCGACTTCAACTGGGACCAGCAGCGCCCGTGCGCGCCGCGCACCAGGCACGCGCTGACCGGCGACTTCGAGGTCACCGTGCGGGTTCTTGATCTGACGAGTCCGCACAAGGACGCGAAGAACGACCCCGGCATGGCCGACGTGAGCGCCGGGCTGTACGTCCACGGCGGCACGTCCGTCCTGCGGTACTCGCTGAGCCAGTCGTACCAGCGGTTCCCCGGGGCCGCGAACCAGAACCTGCAGCGCAGTTTCCGCATCGAGGCGTCGTACCCGCGGGGCGGGGCCAGCGGCTCGATGGGCGCGCCCGAGGAGGGCAAATCGACGTACCTGCGGCTCATCCGCAAGGGCAAGGACCTGACGATGTCGCACAGCGCCGACGGCGAGAAGTGGTCGGCCCCGAACAACCCGTTCAAGAACATCGACATGGGGTTCCCCGACGAGGTGAGCGTCGGCATCTACCTGTCGCACTCGACCCACCAGTTCGCGCACGCCACGTTCGACCGGTTCGGCATCGTTGTGCCGAAGTGACGTGCCCCCGCCGCTCCGATGTTGGGAGGACCGAAATGCTGCGCGCGTCCGCTGTGCTCGCGGTGCTGTCCGTGACGGTGGCGTGCGCGGCCCCGGTGCCGCCGCCGACCGAGCAGGAGCTCATCGCGAAGCTGTGGGGGAAGACCGCGGGCGCCGGCGAGTTCGAGCTGAGCGGCAAGCGGCTCACCCTGCGCACCGCGGGCCAACCGGCGCGCGGGCACATCCACGGCAAGGGCATGAACATGCCGCGCACGGGCAGGACCGTGACCGGCGACTTCGAGGTGACCGTCCGGGTCACCGACGCGGCCCCGCCGAACCCGAACAACAAGCACGAGGACGCGTGGCCCGGCACCCGGGCCGGGCTGACGCTCGCCGGCGGCGGGTACTGTCTGGAACTGCACCTGTACCAGTACCACCAGAAGCAGCAGGGGGCGGTGCAGGAGGAGTTGAAGCGGGTGGTGTGGATCGACACCTGGTTCCCGGGCGGCGGGACCGGCAGCACCCGGGCGCAGGTGCCCGAGGGGAAGTCCGTTTACCTGCGGATCGCGCGCAAGGACAAGGCGGTCACCATTTCGCACAGCTTCGACGGTAAGGAGTGGGCCGCGCCGGTCACCCCGCGGCAGGGGTTGGAGTTCCCGGACGAGGTGACGGTGGGGGTGTTCTACGCCCACTCCACACACCAGATCGCCGCGGCCACGTTCGACGGCCTCACGATCGAGAAACCTAAGGAACCTAAGGAACCTAAGGAACCTAAGTGACCGCGGCGCGGCGGCTCCGGTGCGCCGCTGCCGTACCGGTGGCCGTCGGCACCCGCCGGGACGGCGTCCGGGAAGTTGAACCCGGGCGCCGGGCGGGCCTTCGCGAGTTGGACGGGCTCGAACGCAGGCTGGGCCAATGCGGGCGGAGCGAAGAACGCGGGGTGTACGGCCCCCGCCCGGGGATAAAGAGACTGACGGGGCGGCAGCTCGCTCAAGGCCGTCCGCCGCCCCAGGCGCCGGCCGTTACACGTCCAAGTCCCACACCACCACGCGGCCGGCGCCCGCGGCCCGCGCGCCGTCGGGCGCGACCGCGACCGCCCGCAGCGCTCCCACGTCCCACGCCAGCGCGCGAACACGCCCGCGCCTCGACGTCCCACACGCGGGCCACGCCGTCTTTGCTCGCCGTCACGAGGTGCCGGGCGCCCGGGGTGAACGCGGCGTCCAGAACGTGTTCCGCCAGTTCCAGCCGGTGCGATTCGCGCGCCCGGGCCGGGTCCCACCCGAACAGCACCCGGCCCGGCGAGTACACGACCGTGCGCCCGTCGGGCGCGAACGCCAGCGCGAACGCGCCGCTCGACAGCGCCCGCTGCGCGTCCGCGCCGACCACCTCGAACGTGTGCGCGTCGAGCAGCTAGAACCGCTTCCCCCCGCGGCCCCCGTCGGGCGACACCGCGAGCCGCTTGATCGTGCCCGACTCCAGCGTGACTTCGCCCAGGAACGCGCCGGAGCCGAGGTCGTACCGGCGCACGAGGTCGCGGGGGGCCGCCGGCGGCGGCGAACCCGGCCGACGCGCTCCGGCTAGCCGGTGTACAGGAACCGGCCGTCGGGGGTGAACGCGACCGACTACTTGGTGCCGCACGGGGCGCGGCGCACGAACCGGAGCAGCCCGGTCGCGGCGGCGCACACGTCGGAGTCGCCCGGCGGCGCCGTACGTCCCGCTCGCGGCCGCGACCAGCCCGCCCGCGCTGACGGCGAGCAGGTCAGCGGGCGCGGGGGCACGCTCTGAATGGTTCGCATGCCGGCCTCTGGCTCGCAAGGCCGCGCGGGCTCACACGTCCAGGTCCCAAACCATGACCTGCCCGGTCGCGCTCAGGGCCGCGGCCCGGAACCCGTCGGCGCTGAAGCACACCGCCCGGAGCCTGCCGATATTCCAGGCGAACTGCCGCACCACCTTCCACCTGTCCGTGTCGTAGAGGGTCACCAGCGCGTCGTCGCCGACGGCCGCGAGCAGCTTGCCGTCGGGCGAGAACGCGACCGCGTGGCACGCCGGGGCCGGCTTCTTTTTGGTCCTCGGCGCGGCCTTCGCCTTCGGACTCTTCGCGGCTCTCGCAACGGGCCGGGGCGCGGGCAGTGTGGCGCGCACCTTGACGCCGTCGGCCAGCGCGCGGAACCGCACGGTGGGGCCGTCGGGGTACGCCATGTACCGGCCCGACGGGTGGACCGCGAGGGTGAGCCCGGCCGCGCCGAGCAACTTGGACGCCCCGGCCAGGTTCAGCGGCTGGTGGTACACAACGGCCCCGTCCGCGACCGAGCGCACGGTGAGCCCGTGGAACGGCTCGCGCCCGCCGAACTTGTATTCCAGTGCGACGAACACCCCGGCCGGGCCGCAGATCGTGCCGAACCGGTAGTGCGAGCCGATGTGCTTGCGCCGGTCCACGGACCCGTCGCTCCAGCGCTCGACGGCCCACACCTCGCGGAACAGTTTCTTGGGCCGGTCCGGGGCGTAGTCGTACCGCACCAGTTGGCCCTCGCCGCGGCACACCAGCGCGAACCCGCCGGCGGCATCGAAGTGGCACCACGACGGGTCTTGCCTGGGCAGTCCGGACAGGGCGATTTTCCCGCTGGCGACGTTCAGCACGTCGGTGTAGCTGTTGCCGGACCGGTACAGGAACACGCGGGTGCCGTCCGGGTCGAGCGCCGCGCGCTCCAGGCTCGATTTGGCCGCCACGACCGGGCACGGCGGGCGGTCCAGCCATCGGGGCCACACCTGCACCCGCTCGCCGACCGAGGCGAGCAGCGCACGGCCGTCGGGCGAGAACGCGAGCCGCGCCGGGCGCCGCGGGTCTTCGTCCGGTTCGATGTCGGATTGGAGCGGGAACATTGTGACCGTTCACCTCACTTGAACGCGTGCTCCGGTGCCGGGAACGCGCCCTCCCGCACCTCCCGGCAGTACGCCTCCAGCGCCGACTTCACCGTGCCGCCGAGGGTGGCGTACTGCTTCGCGAACTTCGGCTTGAAGTCCGGGTACAGCCCGAGCAGGTCGTGGAACACCAGCACCTGCCCGTCGCACCCGGCGCCGGCTCCGATCCCGATGGTGGGGACCGTCACCGCCTGCGTGAGTTGCGCCCCGAGGGGCGCCGGAACGCCTTCGACCACGAGGGAGAACGCGCCGGCCGCCTCCACCGCGGCCGCGTCGGCGAGCAGCGACTCCGCGTCGCGCTGCACCTTGAACCCGCCCATTTGATGGACACTGCGTGGTCAGGCCCACGTGGCCCATCACCGGGATGCCGGCGTCCACGCACGCGCGGATGGCGGCGCGCATGCGCACCCCGCCCTCGAGCTTGACCGCGTGCGCCCCGGCCTCCTTCATGAGCCGGCCGGCGCTCCGCACCGCCTGTTTCGCGCTCACCTGATACGTGAGGAACGGCAGGTCCGCGACCACCAGCGCGCGCCGCGCCCCGCGCATCACGCATTTGGTGTGGTAGATCATCTCCCCGAGCGTGACGGACAGCGAGTTGGGGTGCCCCTGTACCACCATGCCGACCGAGTCGCCGACGAGGATTGCGTCCACGCCGGCCTCATCGCACAGCCTGGCGGACGTGTAGTCGTAGGCGGTGACGACGGCGAGCTTCGCGCCCTTCGCCTTCGCCGCACGGAACTCGGGAACGGTGACCTGCATAGCGAACTCTCCCGAAGAGCCTCTCGTCCCGCCATTCTACGGCCGCGGATTTCGCCCGCCCTCGCGGGAACTCGGGTAGAATGCCCTTGCCCGCCGGACCGCCGCACGCGAGCGCCGTCGAAGCCGCACAACCCGAAGCCGCCCGAACAGGAAGCAAGGAACACGCATGGCCCGCCGTTTCGTCGAACAGCTCCGCGACGGGGACGACCTCGACGACATCTACCTGGTGACCGACAAGCAGCTCCGCGCGAACCGGAACGGCAACCCGTTCCTCCTTCTGGAACTCCGGGACCGCACCGGCGGCATCCAGGGGCGCATGTGGAACACCGGCGACAACGTCGCCCGCGGGTTCAACCCGGGCGACTTCCTGCACGCCACCGGCAAGGTGCAACTGTTCCAGGGCGCCCTCCAGGTGATCCTCAACAGCGTGGACCGCGTGGAGGCGCAGAAGGTCGAGTTCACCGACTTCCTGCCGCAGACCGAGCACAGCATCCCGAAGCTGACCGAGCGGCTGAAGAACTACCTGCTGCGGCTCGGCAACCCGCACCTGCGCGCGCTCGCGGAATGCTTCCTGATGGACGACGCGTTCGTGCGCGCCTTTTGTACGTGCCCGGCGGGGGTGAAACTACACCACGCCTACGTCGGCGGGCTGCTCGAGCACACGGTCGCGATGATGGACATCGCCGACAAGGTGCTGCCGCTGTACCCGGGGACCGACCGCGACCTCGTGCTCATGGGCGTGTTCCTGCACGACGCCGGCAAGACCCGCGAACTGACATTCGCGCGCGCCTTCGGGTACTCCGACGAGGGGCAACTGGTGGGGCACATTCCCATCGCGGTGGCGCTGCTCGCGGAGACGGCAGCGCGGGTGCCGGACCTCACCGGCGAGCCGCTCCCGCGGGAACTGGTGCTGCGCATCCAGCACATGATTTTGAGCCACCACGGGGAACTGAACTTCGGCAGCCCGAAGGTGCCGATGACGCCCGAGGCGATGCTCCTGCACCTGATCGACGTGATGGACACCCGCATGCACATGGTGCTGAGGGAGCTCAAGGAAGACCGCAACGGCCCGTCCGCGTGGACGCCTTACAACCACAACTTGGGGCGCCGCATCTACAAGGGCGGCGCGCCGGGCGACCTCTACGGCGAGTCCGGCGGCGGGTACGACTGACGCTGCTCTCGGCGAACGGCCGGCGCGGGCCGGCCGGTGAGACCCGCGCGCCTCACTCCGGTCGTTCGCCTCACCAGCCGGCCCGCGCCGGCCGTTCGCCGAATCTATGTCTGACCTTCTCGCAAAAGTGCTCCACGCGGTGTCCGCGCAGAGCTACGTCCCGCTCAAGGCGAAGCCGCTGTTCAAGCGGCTCAACCTGCCCGAGAGCGACTACCCGGAGTTCCGCCGCGCCGTGCGCGAGCTGGTCCGCACCGGGCGGCTCGCGCTGGCGCGAAACAACACGCTCAAGGCCGCCGACGCCCACGGCACCGTCGCCGGCATCTACCGGCGCTCCAGTTCGGGCCACGGGTTCGTCCGGCCGCACGCGGCGGACGGGGCGTTCAAGCCGGAGATTTT
This sequence comes from Gemmata sp., assembly GCA_046086545.1. Taxonomy (GTDB): domain Bacteria; phylum Planctomycetota; class Planctomycetia; order Gemmatales; family Gemmataceae; genus Gemmata. The sequence continues at coordinate 894 of JBJSXS010000794.1, read as the reverse complement.
CATCCGCGAGGACAAGTCTCACGACGCCTCTTCCGGCGACGAAGTGCTGGTGCGCGTGACCCGCGAGGCGACGCACGTCAAGGACGCCGCCGGCGAAATCGTGCGCGTGCTGGAGCGCGCGACGCGCACCTTCGTGGGCACCTACTTCGAGCGGGGCCACGAGGCGCTGGTGCGCGTGGACGGCAACGTGTTTGCGCACAGCGTCGCGGTCGGCGACGCCGGGGCGAAGGGCGCGAAGCCGCAGGACAAGGTCGTCGTCGAGATGCTACGGTTCCCGACGCCCGACGCCCGCGGGGAGGGCGTGGTCGTGGAGGTGCTCGGGCCGCACGGCAACCCGGGCGTGGACACGCTCTCCGTGATCCGCGCGTTCGGGCTGCCGGAGGCGTTCCCGGAGGCGGCACTGGCCGAGGCGTGCGAGGCCGCGAGCCAGTTCTCCGAAACCGACCTGCACGGGCGCACGGACTTCACCGGCGAGCTGGTCGTCACCATCGACCCGCCCGACGCGAAGGACTACGACGACGCGGTCAGCGTCACCATCGATCCGAAAACGCAGCACTGGGTTCTGACCGTCCACATCGCGGACGTGGCCGCGTTCGTGCGGCCCGGCGGGGCGCTGGACACCGAGGCGCGCAAGCGCGCCACCAGCGTGTACCTGCCGCAGAAGGTCATCCCGATGTTCCCGGAGCTGATCTCCAACGGCCTCGCCTCACTTCAAGAAGGCAAGGTCCGCTACGTGAAGACGGTGCGGATGGAGTTCACCCCGGGGCTACAGAAGGGGCACGTGGAGTTCAGCAACGGTGCGATCAGGAACCGCAAGCGGTTCACCTACGACGAGGTGCAGGGGCTGCTGGACTCGCTCAGCGGCCCTACCCCCCCGGCCCCCCTCCCCGAAGG
>JBJSXS010000793.1:0-5750 GCA_046086545.1 Gemmata sp. | reverse complement strand
GCCCGCCGCCGCTCCTCGGCGGTCTGCGGTGCGGGCGCGACCGGTGCGGGAACCGACCGACGGCGCAGCGCGAGCAGAGCTACTATTAATACCACCAGAAAGGCCGCGAGTGCCAGACTGAGATTGCGGGCCAGCCCAACGTACGCCTGAAAGCGCTGAAGTCGGGCCAGCGTGTCGTCCGGTTCGGCCGGTCCGGTGGGCCCGGTCGGCCCGGCCAGCCGGGCGTTGGTGACCTTCACCTCGTCGCGCCCGGTGCGGAACCCGATCGCCCGCTGGATCAGTTCCGACGCGTCGGCCGCGCTGATGACCGTCTGCCCTTCGCCCTGCGGGTTTAAGTCTACGAGGGCGGCGATCGAAAGGCGCGTCACCGCGCCCAATCCGTCTTCGACGCTGCGGATCGTTTCCGGCAGGGCGTAGTCGGTGCGGATCGTCTCGTCGGACGAGGTCGAGCCGCCGCCGCCCCGGCTGTTGAGCGGCGCGCCGCCCCCGCTGCGCGCGACGTTGCTGGCGGCGCCGGCGACGCCGCCCGTCCCGCCCCCGTTCGACTTGGATGTCTGAGTCAGTTCCGACCTCGGTACGCCGGCCTGGTAGGTGTGCGTCGTCTCCTTGAGCCGCTGGAAGTTGATGTCCGCGCTCACCTGGACAACGGCCCGACCCGGCCCGAGGTGCTGGGCGAGCATCCGCTCGGCCTTTTCCGCGAGGTACGCCTCGAGTTCGCGGCGGTACTCCAGGTGCGGTGTGGGGAGCGCGTCGCGGTCGGCCGCGTGTGGGTCGGACAGCAGCCGGCCGCCGGAATCGACGACGGTGACGTTCTCGGGCTTGAGCCCCTCGACGCTCCGGGCCACCAGCGACACGACGCCGGCGGCCGCCGTGCGGCTCATCACCGCCCCCGGCTTCAGCTTCAGGATGACGCTGGCGGTCGGCTGTCGCTGGTCGCGGATGAACGGGCTCGGTTCCGGTTTGGCGATGAGGACCCGGGCCGACTGCACCGACTCGAGCTGCCCGATCGAGCGCGACAGTTCCGCCTGCAGGGCGCGCTGGTAGTTGACGCTCTGTACGAACGGCGTCGTCATGAGCGAGGTCTCGTCGAACAGCTCGTACCCCTTGCCGCCGCGTGTGGGCAGCCCGGCGCCGGCGAGCGCGACTTTGGCCTCGGCGGCCCGCTCCTGCGGGACGAGCACCGCGGTGCCGTCGGCCGAGAGTTGCACCGGGATGTTCAGGCCCTGGAGCGAGGTGCGCATCGCCGAAGCTTCTTCGAGCGCCAGGTCGCGGTACACGGGGACGTAGGTGGTGCCGGACAGGTATGCGACCGTGGCGACGGCGAGCAACACGCCGATCCCGGCCCCGGCGATGAGCACCCGCCGCGCGAGGCCCAGCCCGGCCCAGTACTCGCGCATCTGTGAGAGGAGGCGGCGGAGCGTTTCCATACCCTGGTGGTCCTTGGTCGCGAGCCCTTGGTCACTAGCTCCAGGCCTTCAGCCGTGCGGCCCCGCCGTGCTGACGACTCAGCGCCAATTAAACCTGCATCCGCGTCACTTCCTGGAGCGCGTCGGTGAGGCGGTTGCGCAGTTCCATGATGAGGCGGAACGAGAGGTCGGCCTGCGCGACCGCGAGCGAGACGGTGTGCAGGTCCTGAGCTTCGCCGGTCGCGAGCGCGTTGACGGCAGCGTTGGCCGCCGACGACGCCTCGCGGTTGCCCTCGAGCAACCCGTTCAGGACGGACGCGAACCCGCTGCCGGCGGCCCCGGACGGCCCCGCGGGCGCCTGCGGGCTAAGCGGCTCGAGTCGCGCCAGGGGTGTTAGCGGGGCAAACGCGTCGATCGGCATGGCTTAACCTCGGAGCAGGGCGAGGGCTTGTTCGTTGATCTGGCGGAACGTTTGGGCGGTACGCAAGTTAGCCTCGTACGCCCGCGAGGCGGTCAGCAGGTTGACCATTTCGATGGGCAACTGCACGTTCGGCATGCGGACGAACCCCTCGGCGTCCGCGTCCGGGTGCCCGGGCTGGTACACCCGCGGCAGTTCGGTCGGGTCTTCGACCACTTCGGTCGCCACCACGCCGCCGAGAGTCGGCGCGCCGTCCGGCCGGAGGCGGCCGCCGAGCACTTCCGCGAACACGACGTCTTGGCGGCGAAACGGCCCGCCGTTGGCGGAGCGGGTGGAGTTGGCGTTCGCGACGTTGTTCGCGATCACCTCCATCCGGAACCGCTCGGCCGACATCCCCGACCCACTTATTGCGTTAGCCGCGAACAGGCTGTTGAAACCCATTTGATGCCTCCTTAACGCCCGGTTATCGCGGCCCGCAGCGACGCAACGCGGCTGGTGACGATCTGGGCGGCCGCCTGGTACAGCAGCGCGTTCTTGGTCAGGTCGCCCATCTCGCGGTCGATGTCCACGGTGTTGCCGTCGACGCGCTCGGGCCCGTCGGACACGACGACCTGTGGTTTCACGTGCGCCGTCGCTCCGGGTGACGCCAGCGCCTTCGCCAGATCGGATTCGAAGGCGACCTCGCGCCGGCGGTAGCCGGGCGTGTTCACGTTCGCTACGTTCTGCGCGATGACCCGGTGCCGCAGGGCGGCGGCGTCGAGCAGTTGTGGCAGCACGCCCAAGACGGATGCGGTAGTATCCATATCGACGGTATCGGATCACCGGGCTGCAAACTTGAGCCGAAGTTGCGAGCGGTAACGAATGATACGGTGGCCGGTCGAGATTTCCGGCAAGCGGCGCGGAATGGGTTAAAGTAGAGCATATGCAGCTTAACCCGATAGACCCCGCGACCCTCGCCGGCACTCCGTCCGGTTCGGCGCAGCTCGCCCGCGTCGTGGCGGGGGACCTGGCCGCGGTCCCGGTGGGCGAACTGTTTCAGGCGGTTGTAACATCCGTCTCGTCGCGACAAGCGGTCATCAACCTGAACGGACAACAATTCACGATCCGGCCGCCGCAAGGGCAATCACTTCAGCCCGGCGCGGCCGTGTTGGTGCGTGTGCCGCCGACTGCGGCCGGCGCGGCAAACCCGACGATCGAATTCGCGGTACCGAGGCCGCTGGCCGGTCGGGCAGAACCCTCAAGCGGGACTGGGAATCCCACATTACCGTTGGACGCCTCAGCAGTCGCAACTCGCGCGGCTGTACGAACTCTCGGACCGGCGAGCCCGGGCGCCGCGGCCTTGCAACCGCCTCGGTTGGCTGTCGTTGACGTACTGAGCCCACTGCCCGACGGCCGCGTGCGCGTTCAACTGGACGGCGTGGAGCAAGTGGCGACAGCGGCCGAACCGCTCGCGCCCGGCGGCCGCTATTTGCTTCAGGTCGAGCGTAACTCGGTCGGGGTAAGGCTGTCCCCGCCGCCCGAAAGCGTGGCCGCCGCGGTAGAGGAAGTGGCGACGGCCGTTCTGCGTGCCCCCGCGCCGACCCTCACGGCTTCGCTCAAGCCGCTACAGGCCGAGCTTGCGCAACTTGCCGCTTCGCCAAAAGCCGGAATCGCCCCGGCCCCGGTGATCGTGCGCGACGCTGCGGCCGCGGTGACGGCGACGCTTCAGACGATCCTGCCGGGCGAGTCGCGACCCCCGGACGCGACTCAGCTCCGGCAGTTGGTGGAGAACGGCGGGCTTCACTACGAGGCCAAACTCGCCCGGCTTGCGGGCGCGGCCGACGCACCAGCGGCCGATTCACCGGTTGCGGATTCGCGAACTCAACCGGCGGCCGAAAAAACAACGCCCGCCCAGGTCGGTCCTTACACAACGCCCAAGACAAAGGGCGAGTCGGACCTGTCGAAGTCGCAGGCTGGCGAACGCGCGCCGGCTGTTACCGATGCGCGCGCGGAGGCCGCGCCCGCGAGGTCGCAAGCGGCCACCGACCCCGGACGTGCCCCGGACCTCAAGGGCGATCTCCTGCGGCTGTTGCAAGCGGTCAACGACCTCGGCGGGGCTGCCCGCGCGCCGGCGGCCGAAGCGGCGGTCCGCGGGATCGAGGCGCAACAGGCCGCTAACGTGCTCGCGCAGTCCAACAACGCGCCGTACTTTCTTCAGGTGCCGTTCCCGGACGCCGGCGAGTGGCGAACCCTTCGGCTGTCGCTCGAACCGCAGCACCGGCCGGACGAGCAGGCCGAAGCGGACCGCGCCGGGCGCTTCCGGGTGTTCATGCACGTCCCGCTCACCGACCTCGGCGAGACGTGGATCGACGCCGGGCTGAGCGGCGAGAGCTTCCGCGCGACCATCTACCTCGACCGCTCGGCCGTCCGCGATCGTGTCCGCGCGCAGCTTCCGGAACTGCAGGCCGAGCTCGCGGCCGAAGGCTTTTCCGAAGTGCTGCTGGACGTGCGCCCGTCGGGCGAACTGCCGTCCGGCCGGCGGCGCGACGCGGGCGCGGTGCAGGCCGGTCGCCCGGGCTCGGTTTCGGTACTCGACGTGAGGGCGTAGCGCATGGCCGACAAGCCCAGCCAGAAGCGCGTCGTGGCGCTCCGCTACGACCCGACCAAGGACGCCGCACCGAAGGTGGTGGCAAAGGGCAAGGGCCGCACCGCGGAGCAGATCCTCGAACTGGCCAAGAAGAACGCGGTGCCGGTGCGACAGGACGCGAACCTCGTTCAGGTGCTGAGCCGGCTGAAGCTGGACCAGGAGATCCCCCCGGAAGTGTACCGTGCGGTGGCCGCGATCCTGGCGTTCCTGAACCGCGTCAACCGTCCGGGGTGAGCGGTCGGTCCGCGCACCGGCACCGGCACGCTGAACCGACCCGGGCCACGGTGAATCGCGTCCGGGCGCGCTGCGGCGGCCCACCGCTACTCGGCCGGCACCCGGCCCCCGTAGCACTCGGCCGCGTACCGGTAGTTCCGCTTCGCCTCGTACGCGCGACCCATCAACTCCAGCACGTCCGCCCGCGCCACGCCGGGCCGGTCCAGTAGCTCGCGGCAGCGGCGCAGGCAGTCGTCGGTCGCGCCCTCGCGCAGCCGCATCTCTGCCAGCGCCAACTCCGCTCGCACGCCGTAGCCCTTCTGGTCGGTCGCGGCGACCGCGCGGTACCGCCGGCGCGCCCGCTCCGTCTGGTCGCTCAGGTCGTACCAGGCGGCGGCGTCGAACATCATCCGGACCGCGAGCGGGCCGCGCACCCCGTCGGTGCCCGCGTCGTAGAGCGCCGCCATGCGGTCCGGCAGGGCCAGGTCGCGGTACACGCGGCCCGCCAGGTACACGCCCGCCGGCCCCAGCCGCCGGCACTCGTCGCACTCCTCCAGCGCCTTCAGCGCCGCGTCCTTCCGCGCGTCCGACGCCGCCGCGCGGAAGAGGAGCAGCGTGTCGAACGCGGTCCCCAGAGCCGTGTGAACCTCGCGCGGGGCGACGCGGGCGCGGTCGAGAGCGGCTCTGGCCGCGGCGTCGTTGCCCTCGATCAGGTCGCACGCGCACGCGGCCAACGCAACCGCCGACGAGACCTCGCGCGTCTTGCCGCCGGCCGCCGATTGAAACGCTTTTCGCGCCGCGGCCCAGTCGCCGGTGTCCAGGTTCGCGCGGCCGGCCCACCACCACCCGTAGTCCGCCCACTTGGTGCGCGGGGCGCGGTCGACGAGGTCCACGAACCGGCTCCGGGCCGACTGAAGCGCCCCGGCCCGCAGCTCCAGCAGCCCGAGGTTGTACGCGGCGAACGGCGCTTCCGGCGGCGACGGCTTCTGGTCGAGCAGCGCCTGGTAGTGCCGGGTCGCGTCGCCGAGGTGGCCGGCGGCCAAATCGAAGTTCGCCAGCCACACCTTCACCGCCGGCACCCGCGGGT